>JAUZPX010000175.1 GCA_030705695.1 Bacillota bacterium | reverse complement strand
CTCCGGCGGCAGCGCGAGCTTGCCGTCTTCCACATTGAACAAATCACCCGCAATCAGCGTGCGGCTCTGCGGTTCATACAGGCAGATATGCCCCGGCGTGTGCCCCGGCGTCTCGATCACCCTTGCGTCGCAGGGGAGGGCTTCGCCCTCTTTGAGCGTCCCCGCGACCGGCACGCTCAGATTTTTATAGTTGGCCCGCAGCCGTTGCGCCAGCGCCGTCATCTGCGCAAGTGTTTCGCCCGTCAGGTTTTGAAGCCCCGCTTCCATTGCCGCCAGTCTCAGCGGTGGCACGTCGCCCTGCACATAGGGCTTTTCCTTTTCGTGGCAGTAGACGCGCGCGTTCGGGCAGGCGCTCAGCAGCGTTTTCAGGCCGCTCACGTGGTCCAGATCGGCGTGGGTGATCACAATGTGCGTAAGCCTTTCCGGCGGCACGCCCGCGGCTTGCATCTCGGTGAGCATCATCGGCACGCCCTCCGGCATGCCCGCGTCTATGAGCATGGCGTGGGTTTCGTCGTGCAGCAGGGTGGGGTGGATGACGCCGGGGCCGTTGGCGAGCGTGGTGGAAAGGTTGAAAACGGTGAGTTGCACAGGCATGAAAAAACCTCCATCAAATCTGATGGAGGTTATATACCATATTCGTAGATTGATTACAAGAAGAATGTTTTTATCATAACATAAAAAATAGGATTTGTCAAGGGGGGGCTAAATTATTCGGGAAAATCTATCAGCAGTATGTCATTGAGGTAGCTAATGAAAATTTCGTATTTCTTTTCAATACTATTATTGCCGTTGGAATTTCGAATAAAATCCCGTACTGCTAGTAAAACAAATACCACTAAAAACATGATTAAAATAAACGTTAACAAGTAGGGCCAATACTTGAGGATGTCAAGCTTTGCGAATATAGATATTATGCTGCTAACTATTGCGGATAAGGTAGTTGAGATAGAGACATTTATTAAAATATCTACCACAAATGTCTGTTTTGGACTAGATTGACGAATTAAACTTGACAATTCGAATTTACTATTATCAATTAATCTTTTGATATATAAATCGTTATACATTTGATATTTTACAAGAATTTTTCTTAACGCGCTTAAATCTGTTTTTCTTTTTTCCCAAGCAGAAATATGATTAAATACTATTGATCTATTCATAGTAATACCGAGAATTATTAGCCCAGCGAATAAAGGCAGCGAATAAAATAACGAAGCATGTAATATCGAAAGCACTATGGGAGTGGTGGTGGACATTACTCCAAAGAAGACAAATAAATAAAACAATAGTTTAATTTTTGCAGGTTTTGCTTTAAGGAGATGTTTCTTTATTTGAATGTTTTTATGAAGCTCATTCATGATCAACTGATGCATTTATCAAGCACCTCATCTACATTACATATCTCGGAATATTTATTAAATTATTAATTAGATATTTTATGCAAGAGAGTAATTGAAAAAATAGTATTTCATGTCGCTAATAAAACGAAGAATTTTACTTCTGTGGACATGGTGTACGCACTGTGACCCAATTATATCAAGATGTTTATTATTTCAGGTTGTGACTATAGAGAGAAAAACCGGGTATGGGGGTCGCCTGCCTTTCGGGGTAGATTGAAATTCTATATGATGATTGTAGTATAAAGGGGAGGGGAGGGGATGGGGTAGAACATCAGAGTATGCTAAAGCTTGGTATAACGATTATATTTGCTCAAATGTGTTCTTCTGACTCTGCTTTCGCGAATAGCAACCATCCTACAAAATTGCTCTTCATCAGAAGAACCAATATGATTCATTGCAGCTCTATATGACTTCATTAATTCTTTTTTTACTATAGTCTCTTTTTCAGGTTGCGGTATTCTCGTGCCGTTAATCCGGTAAGACGTTGTATAAGTGAGGAAATTCTTACGGGCTTCCGTTAATGAATAATCACCATTTGGTCCGCCGTGAACCACATCTGCATCTGAATTATCTTGCCCATCATCCTCCCACTCACACAAGATGCATATTTCAAAGAATGCTCTATGTTCAAGTGTTGGATACCCACAACATGGGCATTTAACGCGATTTTTTAAATCGATGGACACATAGATCACCTTCTCTCAAAAAATACAGAATTGTCAGCACGGCGCTCAATTCCCCAGATAGATGTATATCGCTTTTTTAGAGTTCTTCATTTCATTGTCCGCAGGGGCCTCGTTCCAATGGAAATTCATGTTTGTGGTCAGCGCAATGAGCGCAAGCCGTGGCTGCAGAAATTTTGTGCGCACATCGTCGGAGGATACCAATTTTCCGTTCATATAAGCCAAGCATCCGGTTTCCATTACCTGCTTCATTCCGATATACTCGATGCGGTAAGAGCTCGAGTCCAGCATACTGAAAAGTTGCTTGAAATCAAGGCGATCGAGCTTTTTCATAAAATCCGACAGGGAAAGCGAGTCGTCGTAGGGGCTCTTGTTGAATGATCCGTCGATGAATTTGGTTTTGTGCGGCGGCGCGAAAGGTAATGGCCGAGTTGCGTCAACAGGGGGCTCACATCTACCTAATTGACCCAGCGACCCTCGCCTATCTCAGCGGAATTTGCGCCTTTGATGATGAGTCCGGTTCCTGAAGTTGAGCCGCCTAGCTGTGCTCAACGTGAGTATTTGAGGTTGCGTAATGGGTTTCAGATGGCGGCCGCATGGAGGCGCGCGGGTCTTCTCCAGCCCGGCCG
>JAUZPX010000174.1 GCA_030705695.1 Bacillota bacterium | reverse complement strand
GGGCAAAGAGTGTAAGAGATGATTTATCCCCATCATTCAGTGCACTCACAAGACCGGCTTTATTTATGGCTGCCGTTAAAAAGGAATAATCAGGATCATTGGATATTGTCCCGTAGATGGATTTAGGCCCCTTATTATGTTCTTTCTTACATGAAGTGGCTGATAAGCCAATTACGAAAATGAATAGGATGGCTTTGATTAATGTGTTTGATGATAAAGATTTCATAACATTCAATTTTTAAGTGATTAATTTGTTTAATGTTTGTTTATAATTTCTTAAACAAATTATGATACAAAAAAGTTCAAAAAATTTATTATTTTTTTTTGGCAGATTGGTTTTGAATATATTTTGTCAAGGTTAAATGCGGCCAACTATTACCGCAAGCGAATACTGCCATCAACGCAAGCAGCCTTGTATATAATTTCATGCAGCTAGTTGGTGTTTCAAAAAAACGTACCGGGCCATGCACAGCCACACGCGGCCGTTGTTGTGTGTTCGTGCTGCTGGTCTTGCAGCTCAGCCATCCCCAACAACTCTTTAGAGTGTTATGAACTAAACGAACCTGAACTCACATTTGTTTTGAATATCTTAGGGGAAATAAAATTTCTTAATTATTACAGAACATTATCCTGAATATTTTACGGCTACAATTTTAGAGTGGAAGCATCTTTTAAAACCTGATAAATATAATGATGTTATTACAGACAGACTTAAAACCATGGTTACCAAAAAATGGGTGGAGATAAACGCTTGGGAGAAGATGAATTTGGATTTCTAACACATGGGATGGGTTAAAATAAATGGTGTCATGGCTCTAAACTGATGTTGTGATTGCCAAGCTGCCAATCATCCGCAAGAACACACAACATCGGCGACTGATTTTTGGTTTTTGTAATGTATTAAATTTGGAAGAGAAGGAAGACCAACAGGGGCTGGAGAGACCGGCTTAAGACGGTCTTTTTTTATTGGAGGTAACGGTAAGGGGTATTCGATGTTTATTTGCTGAACCTGAATGGAAGTTTGTGTTTAATACATTACAGCCCCTTTGCAATATACGGCGCAGATTATTGCTTTCTCTCCAATGCCGTCAGCTTTATTGCAGTAATTGCGGCAATTGCGGCTATGAAGTTTCCTAAAGATGCCTTCACGGTTCACACAGCAAAATTGAAGGGCAATTTTAAAGAAGCATCAAATTATCTTAAAGCGAATAAGCCTATTGCTACGGTAATATGGATAGCGGCTTTATCGAGCTTTTTCGTGATGTCTTATATCACCTTATTGCCCGTGTATGCTAAAGTTATTTTCAGGGGAGATGCTGCCATATACGGGTGGCTCAATTCGGCCATCGGTGTTGGCGCATTTGCCGGCACATTTTACATTGCCTCGTTCAATAAAGCAACAAACGTGAGGAAGATTATCCTGCTGAATACTTTTTTACTGGGCCTGAGCCTTCTGCTGTTTGCTTATTGCGCCAATTTATACCTGTCGCTGATTTTTTCAGTGATTGGAGGGTTTAGCTCTGTTTGCCAGATGTCTCTCATCATAATGATCATACAAACTGAAACTGATAAGCAATTCAGGGGACGGGTATTTAGTTTTATTGCAATGGCAATGTTCGGAATGCTTCCGTTGGGCAGCCTGCTGGTAGGCTACCTGTCGCCGTATATTGGTGCGCCACTTACTTTATTGGCGCAAGGGATAATATCAATCAATATTGGACTGGTGTTTTACAAAAATTTAATACATACATCTATAAATTTAAAACAATCAAACAATGGAAAGTAACACAATTGCACTGCTGGTAATGGACATGCAAACGGGCATCCTGGGCAGGCTGCCACAGCAGGGCGAAGCAATAATAAATAAAGTTGCTGATGCAATAAAAGCTGCCCGCGAAAAGAACCTCCTGGTGATTTTTGTACGCGTAGGCTTTAAAAAAGGATTGCCTGAGATCAGCCCTGCCAACAAAATGTTTTATGGATTTAAAGAGCAGCTGAAAGGAGCCAGCCTGGGTGCGTTTATGCAAATCAGCCCGGGCCTGGGAATCACTGAAGACGACATTGTTGTTGACAAAAAAAGAGTAAGTGCCTTTAGCGGAAGCGATTTAGAAATGATTTTGCGTGCTAATAACATTTCGAGCCTGGTACTTACAGGGATTGCTACTAGCGGCGTTGTATTATCTACCCTTCGTGAAGCTTTTGACAAAGATTACCAGCTCACCGTTTTATCGGACGGATGCGCAGACAGCGATGAAGAAATGCACCAGTTCCTTATTCAAAAATTGTTACCTAAACAAGCGGGAGTAATTACTATTAATGAGTGGAAAATAAAAGCATAGTGCATTGGGCAAAGGCCTGGGACGATTGCGCTACGAGGGGAAACTTACCCAATAAAAACTGCAAATGACTTTAAACAACGAAACAATTATTTTATGGAATGGTTGTGCAACAGGCACGAATGCTTGCGCAAATAGTGTGGCGTGTAGTTGTGTATCAGCCACCTCTGTTTGTGTTTTGGGTGTTTGTGTTGCCTTAAGTTCCGATAATGTATTTCTATCTTGTGTTTTTGAAGCTCTATCAGTAAAAAATACCATAAAAGCCCTGAAAATTACCCAAAATGATAGTATATGACTTGTAGCTTGCATAAGAATTAACAGACAATGTCAAAGCACGTATTACCTACCTATAATATCAATACTTTAAAAGATGTACCGCTTC
>JAUZPX010000173.1 GCA_030705695.1 Bacillota bacterium | reverse complement strand
TTTGCAATGTCAGCAACATCATAAAAAAGCTTTTCGCTTGCGTGTGAAACATCGACCGCTATTCCGTATTTTTCCATTTCATGAATAACGTCACATCCAAATGAAGTAATTCCTCTTGGGTTCTCAACGCAAACTCCACTGCCAATTTCGTTTTCGCCGTTCCATGTAAGCGTCATTGCACGTACGCCGTGTTCGCTCAGCAACTTAACATTTTCAAGTTTACCTGCCAGCGCTGCTCCGCCTTCAACTGTAAAAACAATATTATTTTTTTTAATATCTATATTATTAAAATTATTTATTAAATTTATGTTTTGGTTGCTCTTTTTGATTTCACTGCTTAAATGTTTTGAAGCTTGTATAAAAAAAGAAAAAGCTTCATTTCCGCGCATTTCGTCGGGAATGAAGATTGCCATACACTGAATCCAATTTTCAAAACAAGAAGCTCGCTCAAACGAGATGTGAAAATCATTTTTTTCAAGCGGAATTCCGGTATCAAGAGAACGCTTTAATGTGTCACAATGCAAATCAAAAACTTGCATAAGGACCTCCTTGTATAAACGCATTTTCAATATGATTTATGTTTTTAAGCGCCAAAGTTTCAGGATTGAAAATCACTTCTATAACATCAAACCTTGCATATGCTTCAATTTTTCTTTCTATTAAAAAATAATATGCCGTTCTTATTATATTCGCTTGTTTTTGTTTTGTTACTGCTTCCGCAGGCTGAGTAAGCGAATTTGTTCGTCTCGCCTTCACTTCAACAAAAACAATATATTTGTCTTTTGAAGCAATTATGTCAATTTCTCCGTATTTATAACGATAATTTTTCTCAAGAACGGTATATCCTTGCTGTACAAGATATTCAGCAGCAAATGCTTCACCTTTATCGCCTGATTCTTTATTTGTAAAACTCATATCAGTTCCCCAAAATTTTCTTTAAAAAGCTCATTCGGTGTATTTCACAAGGTCCGTGCTGTTTAATTAAATCCGTATGTAATTTTGTTCCGTAGCCTTTATGCTTTTCAAATTGATATTGCGGATATTCTTTTGCAAGTTCCAGCAAAAGACGATCTCTGCTAACTTTTGCAAGAATAGAGGCAGCCGCTATACTTTGCGAAAGTGCATCTCCTTTAATAATTGTCATTCCAGGAATTGTTAGCTTTGGCATTGCGTTTCCGTCAATCAACGCATAATCTGCTTTTATATGCAGACCAGAAACTGCTCTTTCCATAGCAAGCATAGTTGCTTTCAAAATATTTATGTTTTCAATTTCTTCTACTGTAGCCCAAGCAACAGAATATGACAAGGCAATCGACGTAATTTCATCAAACAGCGCTTCCCTTTTTTTTTCTGACAATTTTTTAGAGTCATTAACGCCCTCAATAATTGTATCCTTTGGCAAAATAACAGCAGCGGTACACACGGGGCCAGCTAACGGTCCTCTCCCTGCTTCATCTACTCCACAAACCGATAAATAGCCGTTTTTTGCTGCTTCATCTTCATATTTAAGCCATTCCAAGATAAACACTCACTTTTAAGTTATTTGTGGCGGATTTTCAAGCGTTATCCTGCCGAGCTTTCCATCACGAAATTCATCAAGAACCATTATTGATGTACGTTCCGTATCAATTTCGCCGCCTTTAATAAACATTCCTCTTGCCTTACCTATTGTTTCTAAAAGCTCATACCCTTGTAAATTTTCTATTGGATTTTTTAATTTGTAGCGCTCTGTAATAAAGCGAGAATAATTCATATTTAATGTTTCAAGTAAACGCACGGCAAGTAATTCAGTGTCTATAATCTGATCTTTTACCGCTCCAGTAAACGCAAGATATTCCCCGACTTGCTTATCCTCAAATTTCGGCCAAAGCACACCTGGAGTATCTAAAAGTTCAAATCCTCTTCCGATTGTAAACCACTGGTTACCACGTGTAACGCCCGGACGGTCTTCAACTTTTGCCCGTTCTTTACCTGCCATTCGATTAATAAATGAAGACTTCCCAACATTTGGGATTCCAACAACCATTATCTTTACCGATTTACCGCTCATTCCTTTAGCTTGCCAAGCTTCAATTTTCTCGCTTAACAAATTACGAACCGTTGTAAAGAACAAATTAAGCCCTTTTCCTGTTTTGCAGTCAACAGGTATTGCTGTAATTTTCTTCTCTTTAAAATACTCAATCCATTTTGCGGTTTTATTCTCATTCGCCATATCGCATTTATTCATTAAAATAATGCGTGGTTTATTTGCAATTATGTTGTCAATGTCAGGGTTTCTACTGCTTATCGGTATACGTGCGTCAATGATCTCGGCGACAGCATCAACAAGCTTAAGGCTTTCTTGCATTTTTCGCCTTGTTTTTGTCATATGACCAGGATACCACTGAATATTTTGCAATTCACTCATTATATTTTCTCATCTTTCAATAAGTCGAGGCAGTATTGCCACTGTAATTGCTTTCGCCTGTGTTGTTGTTTATAGGACCAAAATGATTAATCGGAAAAATAACAAATTGCGCTTTACCTATAATGTCAGACAACGGAATCAATCCAACTTGATCAGAGCGGCTGTCTTTTGATACGTTTCTGTTATCTCCCATAACAAAGCAATATCCTTTTGGAATTACGTAAGGAACTTTCCAGTTTGCCGCATTTGTAGTAGTTCCGTTTACATAAGGCTCTTTTATAATTATACCATCAACCGAAACTTCATCTTTGCTGTAATTTAT
>JAUZPX010000172.1 GCA_030705695.1 Bacillota bacterium | reverse complement strand
TGGCGCTGTTTCCCCCAGCTTCCTATTAAAGAATGCTGATATTCCCTTTCTTGATGAACTATAAAATGCACTACAATATTCTTTAGAGTTCGAAAATTTATAATATCTAGAATAAAAAGGTATATCGTTATCATCAAAAAATGTGAAATCAAATCTTGGAGTATTTAGACCTGGAATATTTTCGCTTCCTTGACAGCAAAAATAGCATGATTTTTTTCTATCAGTGAAAAAAGAACTTATATCAATATGTGAATATGGTGGCACAGTATTATAATCGTCCATTTTAATTGTATCTGTATCAATATATTTTTTAAAATTAGTATTAAAGAAATTGATAAAATCAGTATTGTTTAATGTAGGAATATCTTCATTACAATTGTAAGAATTGTAGACAGATAAATTTACAGAACTTGTTATTGTTTGACTAGTTAAATTATTACCTGATATACCTGATTCTGCAAATGAACTAGAAAATGAAATTTGTATCAGCATCACAAATAATAATAAGATTGAAAATATTTTTTTGAAGCTTTTGTTCACTTATTTCTCCCTTCTAATTTAAAACAAAATGTTGTAAAGTTTAATTTTTTTATATTCTATAATTTTTTATTATTATATTGGTACCTTCTAATATTAAGTTACTACTGTTCAGTTTGATCTAAGAATGTAAAATAACATCCGTTGTTAGCAGGTATATTATATTTTTCATAAGAGTTTTCATCGTAACCATCTTTCGTTATATTGATATCAGTTGTTCCTGGGTTAATACCTAAAAACTCAGCGTTTCCATCATCGTCTGTATATGCAGTTTGGTCACCTACTTTAACGGCAGCATCTGATATTGGTTCCCAGGTATTGCTATCTGTTATATTGACGATGAATCTTGAGTCACCATATATTGCTGTATTGTAGCCATTCCATGTTGGCGATGTGAAGCCTTTAGCATTTTTTTTGTAGTAGATTTTGAAATTCGGATCACACTCATCAAACACATATGTTCCAAATTTACTTGGTGAATTGCCACAGAAATATACTGATTTAAGTGAAGAACAATAATAAAATGCCTTATCACTAATTGTTGCCACGCTATTTGGGATTGTTATACTTGTTAAACCATTACATCCAGCAAATGCATCATTTACTATTGTTGTTACACTGTTTGGTATTGTTATACTTTTTAGACCACTACATCCTTCAAATGCACAGTACGCTATTGTTTTCACACCATTTGGTATTGTTATACTTTTTAGACCACTACAAAAAGCAAATGTAGAATCTCCTATAGAAGTTACACTATTTGAAATTGTTATACTTGTTAGACCACTACAATTTGCAAATGCCCAATCCCCTATTGCTGTAACACACTTTCCATTAATCTGCAAAGGAATCTCAACATCCCCACCTGAACCATTGTATTTTGTAATTATTACTGTCCCATCAAAATTTACCGAATAAGTATAGTCCCCTAATGGATCAGCATTTACTACCCTTGTGTTTATTGTTATACCAAAAAGCATAACCAAAACCACTAAGAATGACATTACTTTTTTTAATTTCACACACTCTTCCTCCCTATAATTTCTCCTCTATATCTTTTTATAAAATTGCCGATTTCCTCCTCACTTCATTATTTTGCATAAAAAAAGATAAAGGTTGTTTACATATTTCTACATCAACTACCTTTATCTCTCGTAATAATTTGTATATTTATAAATTATTATATAACTTTGTTAAACAAGTGTCAATTTGCATTTTAATCGTTATACATATCAAAAAAATCCAATCAAGATGATGCAAACAAACTATTTTCACCCTAACGGGATTATTTCTTTAACCTATTATTCAATTACAACTTCTACCTCACTACCGTCAAGCAACTCAACAACTATCCTTTTTCCATCAAACACAGTCACCTTCTCGACCATCCCAAAAAACAAATCCGCATCAAACTCTTTTATCACATCAGCCTTCTCAATAATTCGTATAAACGTCTTAGCCTTATACCTTCTCAAGCAATCGCCATTTTCAGCTTTCCACTTCTCAATAAAGTATTCCTTATTTTCCACCAATGCATTAAAAGCTGCAACAAATGCTTGATACAAAACCATATCATCAATATGCTTGCTGTAGCAGCCCTTTTTCCCTTTAACTGCATACTTCCTATTACATATCCAAACTAACCTTCGTAACTTTTCATCATTACTGTTCCAAACTTTTCTGCCATAAACACCACCGCAGCAGCCACAGATAACTCTTCCTGCAAAAGGATTGTCCGCTATTACATGATCATATTTGCTAATACCATATTTTTCAGTAAAAGCTTTTCGTCTTTCCAATTCAAGCTGGACTGCCTCCCACATTTCTTTGTCTATTATCGCCGGATGGTTCTCCTCCACATAATACTGCGGCACTTCTCCGTTATTCTCAACTCTCTTTTTGGTCAAGAAATCAACCGTATACGTTTTTTGTAATAATGCATCACCTTTATACTTTTCATTTCTAAGCATTTTGTTTATGCTAGTTTCATACCACTTAGCTTTACCGTTCCAGTTTGGCACTCCATCAATTTCAAGTTCTTTTGCTATTCTCTTCGGTCCTTTTCCATCAAGATAGTCTTTAAAAATTCTTCTGACAGTCTTGGCCTGTTTTTCATTAATAATCAGATTGCCTTCTGCATCCTTATCATAGCCTAAAAATTTATTATGATTTACTGTAACTTTCCCCTGTTCAAATTTTCTACGAATGCCCCAGATT
>JAUZPX010000171.1 GCA_030705695.1 Bacillota bacterium | reverse complement strand
GGTTTGTCTGTACCGTATTTCAACATTGCTTCCGCAAACGGAATTCTTGCAAAAGGCGGTTTAGACACTTCTTTTTCGGTAAATTTCTTAAATGTTTCGTACAATACTTCCTCAGCTACACGGAACACATCTTCCTGAGTAGCAAACGCCATTTCAAAATCCAGCTGATAGAATTCGCCCGGTGAACGATCGGCTCTGGCGTCCTCGTCACGGAAGCAAGGAGCAATCTGGAAGTATTTATCAAACCCGGAAACCATCAAAAGCTGCTTGAAAATCTGTGGTGCCTGAGGCAGAGCATAAAATTTCCCGTGATGCTTACGGCTTGGAATTAAATAATCACGTGCACCTTCCGGTGAAGATGTTGAAAGAATCGGTGTTTGAATCTCCGCAAAACCTAGCTCAGTCATTTTACTGCGCAAAAATGAGATAACCTGAGAACGGAGAATTATATTATTATGAACCTTGCGGTTTCGCAAATCAAGAAATCTATATTTTAAGCGTACATCCTCTTTTGTTTCGATGGATGTCTGTGTCTCAAAAGGCAGGTTCGAATGGCATTTACCAAGAACCGTTAAAGAATCGGCATGTACCTCAACAGTACCTGTTTCTATCTTTGTATTGATTGTATCCTCGTCTCTTTTAAGAACATTACCGCAAACGGAAACAGTACATTCCTTATTAACATCTTCTAAAAGCGAATCATCGTGAACAACGACCTGTACAACTCCGTATTGATCACGAATATCAAGAAACATAACGCCGCCATGGTCACGGATATTCTCTACCCAACCTGCCACACGGACGGTGCTGCCAATATCGCTTTCTCTGATTTCGCCACACAAATGGGTACGGTATTCGTTTGCGTATTTCATAAATAAAATTTCCTTTCGAAATGGATAAGAAGTTTTGAAAAAATCAATCTTTATTATACCATTCATTTCCTTGGCTTTCAACATTTTTTACCGTCTCAAGAAAAAATATTCAACGAATTTCAAGCCATAATTCGTATTATAGCTTAATTTTTGGAATATTTCCGTCCAAACAGCAAACAGCAACTATATATTCATCTCTCAAAAATAAATCAAACATGGCATTTTTATCGTTTGAACAAATGCTATCGGCAGATAACTGGAAGCTGATGTTTTTAAGCCCAAACCTAAGCCCCTGTCCAATAGCTTTTACATAGCTTTCTTTTAGCGTCCAATACTTTAAAAATTGAATATCCTTATCTTCTCTGCGCATTATATCGTCTTTTTCATCTTGTGTGCAAACCTTTTCTGCAATTCTTATATTAATCGGGCGTATTTTCTCAATATCGATACCTACTTCATTATTGCTTAAAATTACTGCTACCATTCCGTCAGTATGGCTTAAGCTAAAGTGAATATCAGTCCGTCCGACAAGATGCGGCTTGCCATATTCGTCTTTTTCAATTTGAATGTAAGAGAGATTAAACTCTTTTTCAATTGCTTCATTTAAAAGCATGTAGGCAGCTTTTTGAATATTCTCAGAATAATCTGTTTTTCGTAAATAAATCATATATTCCTCAACAGAAAAATTTTTATTACGTTGATGATATCATAATCGAACAGAAAAATAAAGAAATATTTTATATTAATGCATTTGCTTTTCATAGGCAAAAAACCCGATTGCTTTCGCAATCGGGTTTGCATTTTAAAATATAAAATTATTTAACTTCGACTTCTGCGCCTGCTTCAACAAGCTTTGCTTTCATGGCTTCAGCATCATCCTTGGAAACGCCCTCTTTAAGAGTCTTAGGTGCTCCGTCAACAAGATCTTTTGCTTCTTTCAGGCCAAGACCTGTGAGCTCACGAACAACTTTGATAACCTTGATTTTCTCTGCGCCTGCATTTTTCAGAACTACATCGAATTCTGTCTTCTCTTCAGCAGCAGCAGCGGCTACAGGAGCAGCAGCAGCAACAGCAACAGGAGCAGCGGCAGAAACGCCGAACTCTTCTTCAAGAGCTTTAACGAGCTCACTGAGCTCAAGAACGGTAAGAGCCTTTACATCTTCAATTAATTTTACAACTTTATCTGACATGATATTTTCCTCCAAAATTTTATATATTATTTTTTATTTATGTTTGAGCACATCAGGCGCTCTTTTGCTCGGCAATAGCGTTCAGTGCGCATACAAGACCACGGATATTACCGTTAAGCACAGTCACAAAGCCGGTAATCGGGGCATTCAAGCCACCCAAAGCTTTTGCGATAAGAACTTCCTTGCTTGGCAGTTTTGCTAAATCGTTTACTTCGACTTCACTGATTGTTTTTCCTTCAACGAAGCCTGCTTTAATAGTGAAATCCTTGTTCTTCTCGGCATAGCCGGAAAGAATTCTGGCTGCAGCTATATAGTCATCGCTGCTTGTAGCAATAGCTGTAGTGTTTTCAAGAACAGCGTCCAGTCCATCAAGACCGACATTAGCAGCTGCACGTGATAACAAAGTATTTTTAACTACGTTATACTTTACGCCTGCTTCACGAAGCTCTTTACGAAGCTTTGTATCTTCAGCAACAGAGATACCCTTGTAATTTACAAGAACACCGGCAACGGAGTTTTGTAATCTATCGGTTAATTCGGCAACAATTGCCTTTTTTTGTTCAAGAACTTTCTCACTTGGCAAATTATTCACCTCCAAAAATGTTACTGCAAAAAAACGCCTCTCCCATTTTCCCTCGGAGAGGCATAAAAATACTTTATAAGCATTAAAAACTGTTGTTTTGTAGTTTGATTGCTTGTT
>JAUZPX010000170.1 GCA_030705695.1 Bacillota bacterium | reverse complement strand
GAAATGTTGGCGGAAGCCTGGGCAATTTCATCCATCGAGGAGAGCAGACCGTGCATGCTTTCATTTCCTGCCTGTGCATCCTGACTGGACTGCACACCAATGTTTTTGGCTTCAATTGCATTCTGTGCGTTTTTCTCTGTTTGACTTGAGATTTCCGTGATAGAAGCCGAGAATTCTTCAATCGAGCTGGCCTGCTCTGTTGCACCGGAAGACAGAGCCTGGCTGCCGTCTGAAACTTCACGCGCGCCCGAAGCAACCTGCTCGGATGCGGCGTTTATATTGCTCATAACATCGTTCAGCGAGTCCAGCATGTAATTTACAGATGTCGAAATCGGGTTCCAGCTTCCTCTAAACTCCCGCATTTTCGGAATATCCAAGCGACCCTCTGAAATAGCTGTAATGGCCTCAGATGTTTCATTGACGGCCATGTTTATGGTATTAGAAGTAATATTGACGGCATCAGTAAGGGCCTTTATATCACCCTTATATTCGCCCTCAACGCGCTTTTCGTTGTTGCCAATGGACATTTCCGTAAGTACTTCTTTTGCTTTGCCCAATGGGATGACAATATTGTCGAGCGTTTGGTTGAACTCATTTATAATGCCGGCAAAGCTGTTTTTCAGTGTGTTCGTATCTCCCCTGAAGCTTAAATCGCCTTCTAACGAATGACTGGACAACTCTCTTGCAATACGCATTAGCTCCATTAACGAGAAGCGCAAACTGTTTTGACTGTTTATTAAATCGGCATAAATTCCTTTGTAGTCACCGATTATTTCGTCGGGTCTCTTTCCGTCTGCCATAGTTTGCAGCTGTTGAACCAGGATTGTTGTGGGCGCTTCAAACGCGTCTACGGTATCATTGATTCCGTTTATTAATTCTGCAAATCCGCCGCTAAACTGGCTTGCATCCGCACGCACCGTTAAATTTCCTTCTGCGGCTGCCGAAGATACATGCACAGATTCAGATAGTAACAGATTCAGCTTATCTTGAATATTGAGAACTGAATTTGTTACGGTCCCAATCTCATCCTTACGGTTTATATCCAATGTACCAGAAAGGTCGCCTTCAGCAACGCACTCTGCTAATTTTTCAAGCTTGGTCAGAGGCCTTGTTATATGACGGGATATCGAAATTCCCAGTGCAATTGAAGCAACTACGCCTGCGGCAACAATTGCGATCATAACAATAATCCAATTACTGCCTTCGACGGTATACGAATCGGACAAGCTGTTTCCGTTGGTTATTTTGCGATTGAAAGTGTCAGTGAAATTCTGCTCGACTTTTTGTACAACCGGAGTTAGTTGATCTTTTGCCATTTTGTTTGCTGCAGAAAAATCGCCTTGCAACGCAAGTGCTACAGCCTGATCACGTACTGTTTTATACTGTGCTATACCGCTTTTTAACTCGTTTAAGGCGTTTTGCCCATCTGTTGTATTTATCGTTTGGCTGAATGCTGCAATTTGATCATCAATAGTTTTGTCAAAACCTTTGAACTTGTCTGCCTCAGCTTGTCTTGTGCTTAAATCATTTTGTTCAATGAAGATCATTTTCATGGACGAGCGAGTGTTTTCAAATGCAATTCCCAATTGACCGAGTTCACCCTGCGATTTGCCATAGTCGTTATAAAGGTCTGTATATTTTGCGTCGAGATTTTTCATGTTAATTATGCCGATGATACCAATTGCAAAAGTTAAAACAGATACAATAATAAAGCCCGCCAGCAACTTTGTGGAAATTTTCAAATCGCCTATTTTGCGCAAAGGAAGCCCTTCTTTCTGATGTTTGGAGTGATTTTACTGAAACTACAAGTCAAATCTTGCAGCAACTTATGGTACGTTGTTCAATAGTCAATGATTTACTTAGCCTCCTTGTTTCAAATTTGGCAATAAAAAAAGCAGACATATAGCCTGCTCAAATTATTGAGTCTTACTGGCAGCCCAACCGTCATGGCATAATGCTGTAGACTTGCGGCTTTGTGTCCCTATCTTTCGGCAGGTTTACCTTTACATATTTAACCCTATGATATTTAAAATAATTTCCGTTTTTATTTATTAAAATGAAAAAAATTATAAATAATGTTATAATTAACTACTTACAAAAAATTGTATACATTTACTATTGGTCATTACCATTCACAAACTTATTGTAATTAGAAATATCCAATTTGTCAATAATAAAATTGGAAATAATTAATTTTCATCAAATTATAATAATTGATCATACAAAAAATGCGATAGCAGTTTATGCTATCGCATATAAAAAGAATTAGAATTTGTTTCGTCTATTAATGCTGCAGACTTTTATGATATTACTTATTAGATGGGGGCGATAATTCTATGATAGAACGCATACTAGGCCTTATGGAAAAAAAGAATATTAAAGCCAATAAGCTCTGTCGTGATCTTGAATTATCTGAGAGTTCTATAACGGATTGGAAAAAGGGTAAAGCTGTACCCTCTGTAAAAGCTTTGGAAAAAATCGCAAAATATTTCGGCGTTTCGCTCGACTGGCTTATAGCCGGAGAAGAAAGTAAACAGCCGCTTGATGATGAGGATACTGAAATATTGCTGCTTTTTAAAAGATTAAACGCTTTAGGAAAATCCAATCTACTCGGCTATGCCAATGGAATATTGACGAATGAAAAGTTTCTGCGATAATTTGGAAACAACATAAGAGCTTTATAAAACAGCCTTTTGAACGGCATCCAAAAAATGGCCCGAACGGATGGTGTTTCCTCCGATGATGGAAATTCCCATTTCCTGTGCGCGCTTTGCGATGTTGG
>JAUZPX010000017.1 GCA_030705695.1 Bacillota bacterium | reverse complement strand
GATTTTTTGATTTCATCAATTGTCATATTTCGAGTAAGCTGATGAACAATTGTGCTAACCATTTCCATGTGTGCTAGTTCTTCGGTTCCTATATCTGTTAAGATACCTGTAACTTCACCGTATGGCATTGTGTATCTTTGCGATAAATATCGCATTGCAGCTCCTAATTCGCCATCGGGGCCGCCAAACTGGGTGATTATTACCTTGGCAAGTGCTGGATTTGGGTTTGCAATCTTGACAGGGTACTGTAATTTTTTATTATAAGACCACATTATTTTTCCTCCTCATATTGCCAGGGCCATGGATTATCAACCCAAGTCCAGTGCATGGAGTTTGATTCGACCTGTTCAACAGTGAGCGGACCATATTTCATGCTGTATTCTTTTGTTGCCTGATCTCGTACGGCTTTATGCTGTTGAAAATAATTCATCGCTGCCTGATTATCCGGATGAGAATCCAAAAACAGTGCAGCGTCATACATGGCAAGACCGCTTGAATTTATGATGTTTAAAAGTGCTTGTTTTTCACTCATTTCCAATCAGTCCGCCCCCTCGCCGATAAACGGAAGATCAAGTTCCTGAAAAATTGTTCCGCGTGACAATGCTACTTCGTCATTATATACTTTTTGCCACTTCTGCCAAGGCACATACGCCATGCCGATAGGCATGTTATCAATGTCCTGCATGTCGGGCGCATTTAGCATATCCATGATAATGTTCATTCCTTTACATTTATTTTGGGCATACACTCCCTTAATATAGTATGAAGGCTTACGAAATTTGTCCTAATTTTTGTTGAAAATAACGCTGTTTATCTTTTTGCAAATTCAAGATTCTTTCAGTATTGTTGCAATTGCAACTTGACAATATATTGTATTAAATGTAAAATAATAATACATCATCTTGTAGAGGGGTATGGGAATGAGTAATTACATGAACTTTAAAAAAGGTAAATGGAATGAAAAAATCGATGTGCGTGATTTTATTCAAAAAAACTATTCGCCATATGACGGAGATGAGTCTTTTCTTTGCTTGCCTACAAAAAGAACCGAGGCTTTAACTCGTCGTTATGAAGAATTGCTTATTGAAGAGCAGAAAAACGGCGGTGTTCTTGATATAGATACGTCTGACGTATCTTCTTTGCTAAGCTATGCTCCAGGTTATGTCGATAAAGAAAACGAAATTATCTTCGGACTTCAAACGGATAAGCCTTTAAAACGAGGTGTAAATCCTTTTGGCGGAATGCGAATGGTAAAGCAATCTTGCGCTCAATATGGGCATGAATTATCACAAAACATTACAGATATGTTTAAATATAAAACCACACACAATGACGGCGTTTTCCGTGTATATACAGATGAAATGCGAAAAGCACGCAAGAGCGGAATTATAACTGGCTTGCCAGACGCCTATGGTCGTGGACGAATTATAGGCGATTACAGGCGTGTGGCTCTGTATGGTGTAGATTTTTTGATTGAAGAAAAAATTAAAGATAAAATAAGCTTAGGCGAGCGTGATATGGACGATGAGAATATCCGTTTGCTTGAAGAGCTTTATCGTCAAATTGATTTCTTAAAAAAATTAAAGGAAATGGCAGCAGCTTACGGTATAGATATATCAAAACCTGCGAAAACAGCACTCGAAGCTGTTCAATGGCTCTATTTTGCATATTTGGCTGCTATAAAAGAGCAAAACGGTGCGGCTATGTCTTTGGGCAGAGTATCGACATTCCTTGATATTTATTTTGAGCAAGATTTGAAAAACGGTGTTATTACCGAGACAGAAGCTCAGGAGATTATTGACCAATTTGTTTTAAAACTCCGCTTGGCTCGAGAGCTGCGAACTCCCGATTATAATGAGCTTTTTGCAGGTGACCCCATGTGGATTACCGAGTCGCTCGGCGGTATCGGTGAGGACGGGCGGCATATGGTAACTAAAACTTCCTACCGTTTTTTACATACTCTTTATAATTTAAAGCCGTCTCCTGAACCGAATTTGACGGTGCTTTGGTCAAAAGATTTACCTGAGAATTTTAAAAAATACTGCACAAAAGTATCTATAGATACCGATTCTATTCAATATGAAAATGATGACGTCATGCGCCCGATTTACTGTGACGATTACGGTATTGCTTGCTGTGTTTCAGCAATGAAAATTGGAAAGCAGATGCAGTTTTTCGGAGCTCGCTGCAATATTGCAAAAATGCTGTTGTTTGCAATTAACGGCGGTCGAGACGAAATCTCTGGCTTGCAAATAGGTCCTGAGATGGAACCGCTTAAAGACGAAGTGCTTAACTTTGAAACTGTTAACGAACGTTTTAAATTCTATATGAAATGGCTGTGCCGTTTGTATGTTAACACAATGAATGTGATTCACTATATGCACGACAAATATGCATATGAGAAAATTCAAATGGCTCTTCACGATACAAAGGTTGAAAGACTGATGGCGTTCGGTATGGCAGGGCTTTCTGTTGTGGCAGATTCTCTGAGTGCAATTAAATACGCAGAAGTAAAGCCAATATTTAATGATGATAACATCGCTTATGATTTTGAAACCGTAGGTAATTTCCCCAAATACGGCAATGATGACGACAGAGTTGACGATATTGCAAAAGAAATTGTTAGTGAATTTTACAAGGAACTTTGCAATAATAAGATTTATCGCGGAGCGAAGCATACTCTTTCGATTTTGACAATTACATCAAATGTTGTATACGGAAAGAAAACAGGTTCAACGCCTGACGGAAGAAAGCTTGGCGAGCCTTTTGCTCCAGGTGCAAATCCGATGCACGGACGTGATATAAGCGGCGCACTGGCATCTTTAAACTCTGTTGCTAAAATTCCTTACGAAGTATGTCGTGACGGTATTTCAAATACATTTTCTGTGGTTCCGGGCGTTCTTGGAAAGCTTAAAACGGAACAGCAGGATAATCTTGTTTCGATTTTAGACGGATATTTTGCGCAAAACGCACATCATCTCAATGTAAATGTGCTTGATCGTTCTACTCTTGAAGATGCTATGGCTCACCCTGAAAAATATCCTACGTTGACAATTCGTGTGTCTGGTTATGCAGTACGGTTTAATTCCTTGAATGAAAAGCAACAGAAAGAAGTTCTTGCAAGGGCATTCCACGATAGGTTTTAATGTTCTTCCGAATAGGGAGGAGTATATATTATGTGTAGCGGAAACAACTGTATCGGAACAATACATTCAATAGAAACCCTGGGCGGTCACGACGGCCCGGGGCTTCGTACTGTTGTTTTTATGCAGGGCTGTTCGTTTAGGTGCGTCTACTGTCATAATCCCGACACATGGAATTTAAATGGCGGAGAGAGTGTAACGGTTTTTGAGCTTTTATCAAGAATTTTACGATATAAGCCTTATTTTATTCGTAACGGCGGTGTTACTCTTTCGGGCGGCGAACCTCTTTTGCAGACGGAATTTGCCCTGCAACTTTTCACAGATCTGAAAGCGCAGGGAATACATACTGTTCTAGATACCGCAGGCTCTGTTTTAAACGATAAAACCGAAGCTCTTTTGAAAGTGACCGACGAAGTATTGTTGGATATAAAGCACACTGATAAAGAGATTTTTCAAAAAATCACGAAAGCGAAGCCTGAAGCTTTTAATCTTCTTTTTGAGTTTCTACATCTTTGCAAAAAATCAAATGTTGATATCGTCTTACGGCAGGTAATCGTGCCAGGACTTACAGATAATGACGAAAATATAAAGAAGCTTTCGCAAATTGCACGAGAATTTGAAGCAAAAAAAACAGAACTCCTTCCGTATCACACAGCAGGAGTTCCAAAATGGAACAGTTTAAATTTAGATTATACATTAAAAGATGTTCTTCCTCCAACTCGAATCGAAATGGAACATTTGAACCTATTGCTTAAGAACGGTTAATATTATTTATCTTTCGGTCGAAAAATAATTGCAATAATTATAACAACAATAGCGACTACCAAAGCAACACCCGCAATAATTAAAGGTTTCATATCTTGACCTGTAGCGGCAGCGCCTTTTGATACTTCGGCAGCAAAACATGAAACACAGTTTGCACAAACAAAAACGGCAAATGTAATTGTTGAAATGAATGCAACGACCATTTTTCTAATCATAATAAATGCACCTCAAAACGTAAACTTATAGACGAATTTTGTTGAATATTATCTAGAAAAATTATACGACACATTTATAAAAAAAGCAAACTATTTGTAATTGAAAAAAGATATGCCTTATTAGCCTCGGTGTAAAACCGAGGCTTTTGTTGTGTTGTAAAAATAAAAAAACCTCCGAACAAAAATGTGTTCGGAGGTTAGCTTTAAACTATGTTATTAATTAGTTCTTTGCTTTTTTTGTTGTCAGGAAGAGAACTCCTGCTGCTGCAACAAGGATTGTAGCCAGAATAATGATTTGTTCTGTGCCTTGACCTGTTGTTGCTGAACCGTCTGAAGTAGTTGTAGTGCTACCAGTTGTTGTGCTCTTTGAAGTTGTGCTGCTCTTGCTTGAAGTACCACTCAAGTATTTGCCAGATGGATGACCAGCCATAGGAACTGGTTTGACCTTTGTTAAATCGGTGTCTCCAACAATATTGCTAATGCTTGTCATTTGTTTTAACGGACCATACTCAGTGTGAAGTTTCCATTTTGCTTCATCAGCTGTTTTTGTTGAATCTTCAGGATTTTCAATTTTCTTGCCGGTAACATAAACTGTATCATTGTCTAACAGGCAATATGGACCATATGAAAGATTGTATGTCTGAGAACCAATATCATCACTGAAGATGACAACATTGTATTTGCTGTCGCTAGGCATTACATAGCTCCAAAGACCTGTGCTGACTTTTGTGGCTTTCTCTTTTTTGGATTGCCATAAAGCATATGGATCACCGCCGTTTGCCCAAACGTGGCAGTAAATTTGTTTGTACCCTGTACCCCAAGAACTTGGAACTTGGAAGTAAACTGTGTTTGTTGCAACTGCTGCGTTTGTTGTTATTGCAGCGATGCAGCACATAGCAGCCAGCATTGTTACAACAAGTAGTACGCAAGAAAGTTTCTTAACCATTGTGTATTTTCCTCCTAAAATAAATATTGTTTTTCCGAAGTTACATACCTCAGTGCCCATATTATACATCAATGTGCAAAAAACATCAAGGGTTTTGCCTTAAAAACCGCCGTTTAATTTGCACAATTTTTGAATAAAAAAATATTAATATTTCACAAAAACTAACGTTTTATTATGATAAAAATGCAATTTACTAAAAAAATGAATAAAAATATGTATATTTTACCCAAGTTATTAATAAGTATAATATTTGAATCTTACGATTATGTTGTTTTAAAAAACGATAAAAATATGATATAATAATTTAATAAATCAATAATGATGTTATAAATATAGGAGCAATGAAATGTGTCTTTATGAATGCAATTACAGGGTATTGATTAGTGATATTGACAACAGAGAAAAATTAAGGCTTTCATCACTTTTAAATTATTTTCAGGATGTTGCTACACTTGATTCCGAAGTTTCAGGTGGGTCGGTTGCACTCTTGAGGTCACGCAATATTGCGTGGTTTGTCAGCGATATGGAAACAGAGCTGTATGAAGAACTATTTTTTAACGATGTGCTGACCGTCTGTACTTGGGCAAATGATTATAAAGGCGTAATTTGCAAGCGACATTATCAAGCATTGAAAAACGGCAAAGTGGTCGCAAACTCATATGCTAATTGGTTTATGGTTGATTTGTTAACAAGGAAACCGATTAAGACACCGGAAGACATTAAAAATATGTATTCTTTTAATGAAAATAACATACTGCCTACAAACAAAAAGAAAATACAAATTCCATTCGGAGAGCCAATTCTGCAAAAAAGATTTCCTGTTTTTTTAAGAGATACTGACAGAAACAGCCATATGAATAATACTGTTTATGTTGCGATTGCTGCCGATTGTCTTTTTGAAATTAATTCTGATTATGTTTTGCGTAATTTTAGAATTCAATATAAAAAGGAAATTAAAGCAGGAGATTTATTTGAAGCAAAGGTTTTCGAAATTTCTGAAACCGAATTTGTAATCGTTTTTGAAAACGCAGGGGAGATATCTGTTCTTATCGAAATGAAAATATAGTTAATTATATAATAAAACGAACGCCGTATCTAAATAAATACGGCGTTCGTTATTTTAAAATTAAATATCTAGGGAATTGAGAGTTTCTTTTATAAAGTGTGCGCTGTTGTGTAAAGCAATTAATTCTTTATCGTTAAGAGGCGGAATCAGTGCCCTGTCAATTCCTTTGCTGTTAACTAAGAAAGGCAGGCTCATTGCAACATCTTCAATACCGTATTGACCTTCGATAAGAGTAGAAACTGTAAGCGTTGTGCCTGTATCACGTAAAATTGAAGTGCATACTTTTAAAACCGCAAGGGCTATTGCGTAGTATGTAGCACCTTTTAACGAAATGATTTTCGCACCTGCCGTACGGGTATCAATATCAATCTGTTGAGTATCAAATTGTTTGAATTGGGTAGCCGGCATACCTGCAATTGTAGCTAAAGACCAAGGAATTACAGATGTATCGCCGTGTTCGCCGAGCACATAAGCATGAATATCTTTGGCGCTTATATTCAATTGTTTTGAGAGAATTGAACGAAGACGAGCTGTATCAAGCATTGTACCTGTTGAAAGAACACGATTTTTCGGAATGCCCAGACGTTTAATCATTGTATATGTTATTACATCAACAGGATTGCTTACAACAACATAGATTGCGTTCGGTGCATATTTCAAAACTTGCGGAATAGCTTCTTTAATTATATTGACATTGGTTTGTGCCAAATCAATACGGGTTTGTCCTGGCTTTCTTCCGATGCCGAGAGTTACTATGACGATGTCAGAGTCCGCAGCGTCTGCGTAATCGCCTGAATATATATCGACTGTCGGACAGTAGATAATACCCTGGTGAATATCGAGCGCTTCACCTTCCGCTTTGTTTTTGTTGATATCAAGTAATACTATGTGGGATGCAACGCCGTTGATTGTAAGTGCATAAGCGATTGTAGCACCTACATTGCCTACGCCTAAAATAGTTATTTTGCTCATAATTTTATATATCTCCTTAAAATAAAAAAAAATTTACTCCATTGTATATTTTATCATAAACAAGTGAATTTTGTCACGCAAAAAAATAAATTCATGAAAATCAATGAAAAATTTCATAAATGTATAAATCTATAATAAAAAATAATGAAAAAGCGGACAGAATTTCTGTCCGCTTTTGACTTTTATTAAATTTAAGATGATCAATTAATAATACCGCTTATTATATCTGTTGCTTTGTTTATTGCTTCATCGATTTTATTAACGTCTTTTGCACCAGCCATTGCCATATCGGGTTTGCCTCCGCCGTTTCCTCCTGCAATAATAGCAACCTCTTTCACAATTTTCCCTGCATGAGCGCCTGCTTTTTGCGCTTCCTTACCGCAAGCGCAGGCAATGGTTATTTTACCATCGCTTATACCTGCCAATACAGTAACTGCATTCTGCTCTTTGTCTGTGATTCTGTCACAAATGTTTCTGAGCATATCGGCATTTGTGTTTTTCAAAACAGAAGCTATTACTTTTACGCTTTTTATTTCTTTTGCATTTTCAAGAAGTTCCTGAACCTGTGATCCTGCAAGCTTACCATTAAGCTCGGCAATTATTTTATCTTTTTCTTTATAATCGCTGAAAAGCTGAGAGCATCCTCTAACAAGCTCAGAAGGATTGTTCAGCTTAATTGCTTCGGCAGCACCGTTTATTGTTGCAAGAGATTCGTTTAAAGCATTCAAAACTCCCCAGCCTGTGACACCCTCGATACGGCGGACACCTGCTGCTACAGAAGATTCAGATGTAATTTTGAACAGTCCTAGCTTTGCGGTTGAATCAACATGGGTACCGCCGCAAAATTCCATAGAAATTTCAGGCACGGTGACAACACGAACGACATCGCCGTATTTTTCACCGAATAGAGCCATAGCTCCGAGTTTCTTTGCTTCTTCAATCGGCATTTCCTGTGTGACGACAGGAAGAGCATCCATTATTGCACTGTTGATTTGCTGCTCAACGTTTTTAAGTTCATCGTGTGTAAGCGCGGAGAAATGCGTGAAATCAAAGCGTATTCTGTGGCTGTCAACAAGCTGTCCTGCTTGCTCAACGTGAGTACCAAGTTCTTTTCTTAAAGCTGCCTGAAGTAAATGAGCACCGGTATGATTGCGCATTATAGCATGCCGTCTATCTTCATCAACAGAAGCTTCAATAATATCGCCGACGGAAATAATTCCGTTTTCTACTTCCGCATTATGCATATATATGCCCGAATGATTTTTATTTGTGCCGAGCACTGAAACTTCACAAGTTTCAGATGTAATTTTTCCTGTATCGCCGACTTGTCCTCCACTTAGAGCATAGAAAGGACTTTTTTCAAGAACGAGTACAATTTCATCGCCGCCGCTTGCAAGATCAACTCGCTCTCCGTCTTTAATAATAGCAGTTACCTTGCTTTGGCAAGATAATGAGGTGTATCCGACAAAAGTAGTTTCATGAATATCGGAAAGGTCGCAAGAATCGCTTATCCACGCTTCTGCTCCTGCATTTTCTCTGGCATTTCTTGAGCGTGTTTTTTGTTCCTGTAAATGTTTGCGGAATCCGTCTTCGTCAACAGTTTTGCCCTTTTCTGCAACAATTTCTTTTAATAAATCGATCGGGAAACCAAAAGTATCGTTTAGTTTAAAAGCATCTGCTCCTGAGATTTCTTTTACTGAATCATCGGCTAAAAGCTTATCAATAAGAACAAGACCATCAGATATTGTTTTAGAGAAGTTTTCTTCCTCGATTTTAATAAGCTTTATAATAAACTCTTTCTTTTCAACAAGCTCGGGATATGCAGCGGAATTTTCTTTTATGACTGTTTCACAGACTTTATAAAGGAATGGTTCGGTAACGCCGAGAAGTCTGCCGTGACGTGCAGCACGTCGAAGCAATCTGCGAAGAACATAGCCTCGACCCTCGTTAGATGGCATAACTCCGTCAGCAATCATGAAAGTGGTGCTGCGGATATGGTCAGTGATAACACGAAGTGAAATATCCTGCTTGTCGCTGATGCCATAGGCAACGTTCGTAAGCTTGCTGATATGTTTCATAATGTTCTGTACTGTATCGACAAGGAACAGGTTGTCAACTTTTTGCATCACGCAGGCAAGGCGCTCTAGCCCCATTCCTGTATCTATATTAGGATGGTCGAGCGGAGTGTAGTTACCGTTGCCGTCACTGTTGAATTGTGTGAAAACAAGGTTCCAAACTTCAACAAAACGGTCGCAGTCACATCCTACGGCACAGTTAGGGCTTCCACATCCTTTGTCGGGACCTCTGTCAAAATAAATTTCAGAACAAGGACCGCAAGGACCTGCGCCGTGTTCCCAGAAATTATCTGCTTTTCCGAGGCGCACCATATGGTCTTCTTTTACGCCGACTTTTTTTGTCCAGATTTCATATGCTTCATTGTCTTCTTCATAAATGGAAACATAAAGAATATCCTCGGGGATTTCAAGTACTTTTGTGAAGAACTCCCATGCCCATGCAGTAGCTTCGTTTTTGAAGTAATCGCCAAAAGAAAAGTTACCAAGCATTTCAAAAAACGTACCGTGACGTGCAGTTATACCGACGTTTTCAATGTCGGGTGTGCGAATGCATTTCTGGCATGTCGTTACACGCTTTCTGGGAGGTTTTATCTCGCCAGTAAAGTATTTTTTCATCGGTGCCATACCTGAATTGATAAGTAATAAGCTGTTGTCGTCTTTTGGGATTAGAGGAAAGCTTCCAAGACGCAGGTGTTGTTTCGATTCAAAAAACGAAAGATACTTTTCACGCAATTCATTTAAACCGTAGCTTTTCATAAATATAATTCCTTTCTTTTTAAAGAAAAAGTCCGTTATGGGAAGTGCCCGAATTTTTTTCTGCAAAGAGCATAAAAAAAGATTCATTCATCCTAAAAAGGGACGAATAAATCCGTGGTACCACCCAAATTGCATTAAAAATGCCACTCTTGCTTCGTTAACGCCGAATTACGCCTATACTTTGCATATAGGGGCTCAGGGGTGGCATAGCAAACCTCGCACACAGAAATCTTTCAGCCAAAGGATTTCTTCTCTTTATATGGGGATTTTTGCTTTATTCCCGTCAATGCCTGAATATTGACATTATTATAGAACAAAATCTTTACTGTTGTCAATAATATTTTAAAAACGATGCATGAATGCGTGTGAAAACAGTGACTGTTTTTTGTGAAGCGAATAAAATGGTTGTTATTGGCAAAAATAGGTATGAGGTGAATTATATGAAAAAGCTTTTTACAGTAACAGGTATAATAATTGTTTTGTGCCTTGTTGTCAGTGCGGGAATTATGCCTGTACTTCAAAATGTACGTGCTGTCGATGAAAAAAGAAATACACAAATAAGTACCGTAACAGGAAGAAATGTTAGCAGCAGCGGAAACTCAGCGTTACAGCAGGCAATAAGTTATATTGTAAAAGATTATAACGGTAAAATCGCTGTGTTTGAAGAAGGGCAAACAGAACCTTTTAAAGTGACGAATGTACCGACAAATTCGCTTCCGAAAGTAGATCAGAATGCGTTAAAAAAAGGAATAAAAGTAAAGGGACAAAAGGAATTGATTAAAATTTTGCAGGATTATTGCAGTTAGTATTTTCACTTGGTTTTTCACCTATTTTTTTACAAATAATTTATCTTTTTTATGATAATATACAACGTAAACGTATTTTTACACTTCTTTCCCGAAAATTATTGACAAATCCTGGGTTATCGCTTAAAATTATTTAAACAATCAAAATAATTTTTTAATATTTTTTCGGGAGAGTAGATACATATTGTGGACTCTTAACGCCTTTGACGAACAGTTGAATTTTGTTCTTACAAAAAGCTTCCAATTGATATCTTCTGTGGAAAAGAACATGCTGTCACGTTCAAAGAAAATGAATCTGTCCATTTCGGAAATTAATATGCTCGAAGTTATAAACAGAAAGCCGATTGAGGGCAGATTGATTGGCGAAATCGCATCCGAACTTTATATAACACCGTCATCCGTCACCATTGCAATAAATAAGCTGGAGAAAAAAGGCTACGTTACTCGTAAACGTGGTTCTACGGACGCACGGTGTGTTTATGTGCAATTAACAGATCTTGGCAAACGTGCCGATCGTATTCATAAACGCTTTCACAAAAGCATGGCTATGAGTGTTTCAAGCGGACTTACCGATGATGAGAAATCCATCCTTTTGAAATGCATGCGAAAGATGAATGATTTCTTAGAGAATAAAGTCAAAATGATGGAGGCTGTAAGGTAGATGAGTTTTTCAATTTTAGGCACTGGCAAGGCTGTTCCTCAGTTTGTTTTGACAAACGATGATTTGTCAAAAATGGTTGATACGAATGACGAATGGATTCGTACACGCACAGGAATTCGTGAGCGTCGTATTTGCAAGGAAGAAACTATTACCGATCTTTGCGTAAGTGCGGCAGAAGAAGCGATGAAAGACGCAAATATAACTGCTAACGAATTGGATCTAATTATTTGCGCCACTTTTCGTGGCGAATTTATTACGCCGTCAGAGGCTTCTCTGATTCAGAAAAGAATCGGCGCCTCATGCCCTGCTTTTGATATTAACGGTGCTTGCTCGGGTTTTATTTTTGCTCTTGATGTTGCGTTAGGATATTTTGCCAGAAAAACAGTGAAAAAAGTTCTTGTAATTGGTGCCGACAATTTATCTAACGTAACCGACTGGAACGACAGAAGCACCTGCGTTCTTTTTGGTGACGGTAGCGGTGCTGTCGTGCTTGGTGAGGGTGAAGGATTAAAGTCTATCCACTTAACATTAAAGGGCGACAGCGATGTTTTATATGTACCGCGCGGCAAAAACACCTCGCCAATGTATGAGCATGAAAGCGAGAACCCTGTTGTACATATGCAGGGCTCGGAAGTTTATAAATTTGCTGTAATAGCAATGATCAAAGGGATTCGTAAGGCGCTTAAAGATGCAGGCCTTACCGAGGAAGATGTTGCTTGGGTAGTTCCTCATCAGGCAAATATCCGTATAATAAATGCTGCAATCGAAAAGTTGAATATTCATCCCGAGAAATTCTTTTGCAATTTAGATAAATATGGCAACACCTCTGCCGGCAGTGTTCCTATTGCTTTGGATGAAGCAAATAAAGCGGGGAAATTCAAATCTGGTGATATTATAGTTTTATGCGCATTTGGCGCAGGACTCACAACAGGCAGCGCTGTTATTCGTTGGGAATAGGTGAAATAAAATGAGCAAAATAGCATTTGTATTTTCAGGGCAAGGTGCCCAATACACAGGAATGGGACAATCGCTATATAATAATTCGAAAGCAGCAAAAGCTGTTTTCAATATGGTTGATATAATTCGTGAGGGTACGAGCAAACAATGCTTTGAAAGCTCGGCAGAAGAGCTTTCAGAGACAATTAATACACAGCCTTGTGTGTTTACTGTTGATTTAGCCGCTGCACGTGCTTGCGAGGAAGCAGGCATTGTACCCGAAGCCGTTGCAGGGTTTTCCCTCGGTGAAATTCCTACATTGAGTTTTTCTGGGATACTAAGCGAAGAAGAAGCTTTTCGTCTAGTGTGCAAGCGTGCAGAATATATGAATTATACGGCAACAAAGCAAAAAGGAACTATGATAGCTGTATTAAAGCTATCAGCCGAGCAAGTTGAAAGTATTTGCCAAGATTTCGATAATACATACCCTGTCAATTACAATTGTCCGGGGCAGACGGTTGTAGCTACCGCCGAAGAAAATGCGGAGGCTTTTTCAAACACTGTAAAAGAAGCAGGGGGGAAAGCAGTACGTTTGGCTGTTAGCGGAGCGTTCCATTCTCCGTTTATGAATGAAGCGGCGGAATATCTTTCCGAATATTTGGAAACTGTAACTGTTAAAAAACCTAAAATAAAAGCTTATTCAAATGTTACGGGTCAAGGTTATTGCGGAGATATTCCAGATTTAATAAAATTACAGGTAAAAAGCCCTGTAAAATGGCAAAGCATTATTGAAGATATGATTGAAAATGGAATCGATACGTTTATAGAAGTCGGTCCGGGCAAAACGCTTAGCGGTTTAATTAAAAAAATCAGCAAGGATGTTGCTGTTTATAATGCGGAAACTTTTGAAGATATCCAGAAAATTTCGGAAGATTTGAAAGGATGATTATGAGATGAACTTATTAGGTAAAACTGCCGTTGTTACAGGCGGCTCAAGAGGAATCGGCAAAGCAACTGTGTTAAAGCTTGCGTCTTTGGGTGCAAACATTGCAATAGCCGATATCGGCGATCCATCTTTGGCGGAAGAAACAAAAAAAGAAGTAGAAGCATTGGGCGTAAAAGCACAGTGCTATTCACTTAATGTAACTGATTTTGAAGCCTGCGAGGAAACGGTAAAGAAAATCATCGAGGATTTCGGCGGTATTGATATTTTAGTAAATAATGCTGGAATCACAAGAGATGCCCTCGTGCTTTCTATGAAAGAGCAAGATTTTGACGCTGTAATAAGCGTAAATTTAAAAGGCACATTCAATATGATTAAGCATACATACGCACATTTTATGCGTAAAAGAAGCGGCAGAATAATAAACATAGCATCGGTTGTCGGACTTTCAGGCAATGCTGGTCAGGCAAATTACTCGGCATCAAAAGCAGGTGTTGTCGGACTTACAAAATCTGTTGCACAAGAGCTTGCTGCCCGTGGAGTAACTTGCAATGCAGTTGCCCCGGGATACATTATTACTCCGATGACGGAAGTTTTAAGCGATAAAATCAAAGACGATATTACAAATGCAATTCCGATGAAAAAACGCGGTCAGCCAGAAGATGTTGCAAATGCAATTGCTTTTTTAGCATCGGAAGAAGCTTCATACATTACAGGCGAAGTAATTCGTGTTGACGGCGGAATGGCAATGTGATGACAATTTATAGAAAATAGCGTATAATACTTTTTATAATGGGAGAAATTCAGAATGAAAAGAGTAGTAGTAACCGGGCTGGGAGCAGTAACGCCTGTCGGTAACGATGTTAAAAGTATGTGGGAATCGCTTATAGACGGGAAATGCGGTATTGACTATATTACTAGATTTGATACAAGTGATTTAAAATGTAAAATTGCAGCGGAAGTCAAAAATTTTGACGCTACTCTTTACATTGAGAAAAGAGAAATAAGAAAAACCGATTTATTTACTCAATACGCCATTGCAGCGGCTCAGCAAGCTGTTGACGACAGCGGTATTATCGGAAATGTAGACGAAAACCGTCTTGGCGTGTATGTAGGTTCGGGAATCGGCGGAATGGAAACTTTTGTTGAAAATACAATCGGGCTTCATGACGGCGGACCTAGAAAAGTATCTCCGTTTTTTATACCGACGATGATAAGCAATATTGCTGCGGGAAGTATTGCCATTCGATTTAAAGCCAAAGGCGTTTGCCTTCCGATTGTAACTGCCTGCGCAACAGGAGCGAATTCTATCGGTGAGGCGTTTCATGCCATCAAATACGGCAAGGCCGATGCTATTATTGCAGGTGGAGCCGAGGCAACTATGAACCCTCTTACAATTGCTGGTTTTATAAATTGCATGGCGCTTACAACAAACAATGATCCTGAAAGCGCATCTATTCCTTTTGACAAACGCCGTGACGGTTTTGTTCTTGGTGAAGGTGCAGGAATGATAATTCTTGAAGAGTATGAACATGCTAAAGCAAGAGGCGCAAAAATCTATGCAGAGATGACAGGCTACGGCAATACTTGCGATGCTTACCATATAACATCTCCCGATCCCGAAGCAACGGGCGCTGCACGCTGTGTTAAAGAAGCTTTTGAAGAAGCAGGCGTAAAAGACAGCGACAAGATTTACATTAATGCTCACGGAACAAGCACACCGCTCAATGATAAAACAGAGACGCTTGCTTTCCATAATGTTTTCAGAGAAAAAGCGAAAGATCTTATTATAAGCTCTACAAAATCTATGACAGGGCATATGCTTGGTGCGACAGGCGGCGTGGAAGCGATTATTGCTGTTTTAGCGCTCTGTAACGGTGAAATTCCTCCGACAATAGGCTACAAAGAACCCGACCCTGAATGCGATTTGAATTATACCCCGAATGAAGCTGTTAAAGCCGAAATTACGGTAAGCGCTTCAACAAACTTAGGATTTGGCGGACATAATGCTTGCATTGTGTTCTCGAAGCTATAAAATATCTTAAAGGACAGGTGAAATCATGTATTCAGTCGATGAAGTAAAAGAATTATTGTCTGCATTAGACAGTTCAGATGTTACAAAATTAGAACTCATGTCAAAAGACGGAGATAAACTGACGCTTTGCAAAGAGCCTGCAACTATTATATCTGCTCCTGCTGCGCAATCAGCACCGGTAATAGTACCTGTTGCCGCTCCTGTTGCAGCACCGGCCCCTGCATCTGAAGCAGTAAAAGCTGCTCCGATTGCGGCTGCTCCTGTTGGAGGTATTGAAATTAAAGCTCCAATGGTGGGTGTGTTCTATTTAGCTCCGTCACCTGACTCCGAGCCGTTTGTAAAAGTTGGTAAAAAAGTTGAAAAGGGCGAAGTTGTCTGCATTATTGAGGCAATGAAGCTTATGAACGAGATTACTGCCGAAACAAGCGGTACAATTATGGAAATTTGCTGTGAAAGCGGCAAAATTGTAGAGTACGGTCAAGTTATGTTCAGAATGAGCTAATTAAGAAAGGCAAAATGCATATGAATCAGGAAGAAATTAAGAAAATAATTCCGCACAGAGATAATATGCTTCTGGTGGAAGAAGTTAATCTGCTTGATGAAACCACCTCAGAGGGTAAATATACAATTAATGGCGACGAGTGGTTTTTAAAGGGGCATTTTCCTGGAAACCCTGTTGTTCCTGGTGTTGTTCTTTGCGAAATGATGGGGCAGGCAAGCTGTATTTTGGTAGCAAGCGCTGCTGAAGATGCTACCCCTTATTTTTCGACGCTTAATAATGTTAAATTTAAAGGAAAAGTTTTGCCGGGCGATACTTTCCGTTCGGTTTGCAAGCTTGTAAGGCAGAAAAGTGTGTTTTATTTTGTTGAAGCAAAAGGCTATGTAGGCGATAAACTTTGTGTTTCAGCTGAGCTTTCTTTTGCTATTGTGAAAAATTAAAGATATAGCCAATTAACCTAAAAACTGCTCCGCCTTAGCGGTCAATTTTTCGCTGCGCTGTGTTGTCCTCGTCGGAATCCGACAGGATTCCATCCTCCTCCGCCTTGCGCATCAAAAAATTACCTCGCAAATCCAAGTGCAGTTTTCAAGTTAATCGACTATTAAAATGACTGCGAATGAGGTGGCATTTTGTTTTCAAAAATATTAATTGCCAATCGTGGCGAAATCGCTGTTAGAATTATACGTGCCTGCCGTGAAATGGGCATAGAAACAGTTGCAGTATATTCCGAAGCTGATAAAGACGCTATGCATGTAAAGCTGGCAGACGAAAGCTACTGCATAGGCGGAGCCAGAGCGTCTGAGAGCTATCTTAACATGCCTGCAATTTTAACTGTAGCAGTGTCAAGCGGTGCTCAGGCGATTCACCCTGGATATGGACTCCTTTCCGAGAATGCTAAATTTGTTTCGCTTTGCGAGCAATGCAATATTGAATTTATCGGTCCGTCTTCACAACAGATTTCTCTTTTGGGCGACAAAGACATGGCACGCAAAACCATGAGAAACGCAGGAGTTCCCGTAACTCCCGGTACTGACATTATTGACGATGTTGATGAAGCATTGGTAGAAGCTGAAAAGATTGGCTATCCGCTTCTTATTAAAGCTCGTTCAGGCGGTGGCGGAAGAGGCATTCGTTTAGTTAATTCAAACGAAGAATTCAAAAATGCTTTTTTGTCTGCTTCAAGCGAGGCAGAAAGTGCATTTGGTGACGGTGCAGTATATCTTGAGAAATTCTTAAAGCCTGTTAAGCACGTTGAAATGCAGCTGATGTGCGACAAACACGGTAATGTGCTGTGCTTTGGCGAGCGTGAATGCTCGGTTCAGCGAAAAAATCAAAAACTAATCGAAGAAAGCCCGTCACCGGTAGTGACTGATGAGCTTCGTGCCAAAATGATGGATGCCGCAAAAAAAGCGGCTCATGCGGTAAATTATGTTAATGCAGGAACTGTTGAGTTTTTAGTTGACAAAAACAAAAACTTTTATTTTATGGAAATGAATACACGTTTGCAGGTTGAGCATCCTGTTACCGAGATGGTAACGGGTCTTGATCTTGTGCAATGGCAAATTCGTATTGCGGCTGGTGCTGAACTGAATATGAAGCAGCATGACATACATATTCATGGTCATGCCATTGAATGTAGAATCAATGCTGAAAATCCTGATTTAAATTTCCGCCCGAGCTGCGGTGAGATAACCATGCTTCACGTACCCGGTGGACCTTTTGTTCGCTTTGACACAGCGATTTATATGGATTATTCCATTCCGCCGTATTACGATTCAATGATTGGAAAGCTCATTGTTCAGGCACGTACTCGTGAACATGCCATCCGCAAGATGAAAATGGCACTTTCAGAGCTGAATATCCATGGCGTTGACCATAACAGAAATTTACAGATTGAGATTTTATCAGACCCGAATTTTGTTGACGGCTCTTATACGACAGACTTTATGAATGATTTTTTGAGTAAAGGCACATAACAGAACTCTCTGGAATGAGACGGAAAGGCATTGAATGACATGTTTAACGGAGATATTTTTACTTTTTTAAAACCTAAAAATGAGTTAGAAAGCCAGCCTGCAAAAAAAGGTTCGGAAGAAAACCGCCCGTATATCCCTGACGCCATGTGGGTAAAATGCCCGGGCTGCAAGGATATGATTTTAGCTGCCGATATGGAGGAAAATAATCGTGTTTGCGTAAAATGCGGACATCATTTTCGCCTGAGTGCCAATAAAAGAATTGAACTTTTGGCAGATATCGGAACATTTGAAGAAATGGACGCCGACCTACAAAGCAAAAACGTTATTGATTTCCCCGAATACACTCGTAAGCTTAAAAGCGCACAAATTCAGAGTGGAGAAAGCGAATCTGTAAAGACAGGCGTTTGCAAAATCGGCGGAATAAAAACAGTAATTTGCGTTATGGATCCAACCTTTATGATGGGCAGCATGGGTTCTGTTACAGGAGAGAAAATCACCAGAGCTTTCGAATATGCAACAAGAAACGCACTTCCGATAATTGCGTGTACCGTTTCGGGTGGAGCCAGAATGCAGGAAGGCATACTCTCGCTTATGCAAATGGCGAAAACAAGCGGAGCTGTGAAAAAACACAGCGATGCGGGACTTCTTTATATTACAGTACTTACAGACCCTACTACTGGCGGCGTAACGGCAAGCTTTGCTATGGAGGGCGACATAATTATATCAGAGCCTAATGCATTGATTGCATTTGCAGGACCTCGTGTTATTGAACAAACTATTCGTCAGAAATTGCCGAAAAATTTTCAGACGGCTGAGTTTCTTCTTGAAAAGGGATTTATTGATATGGTCGTTCAGCGTTCTGATTTGAAGGAAACTCTCTATAAACTTCTTAAACTCCATATGTTTGAAGGGGAGGTGTTGCCTGTATGAACGCATTTGATAAAGTAACGGCAGCACGTTCTGTCGATAAACTCACAAGCATGGATTTTATTGAGCGCATGTTTAAGGATAGTTTTATCGAGCTTCACGGTGATCGTCGTTTTGCTGATGATAAAGCTGTAATCGGCGGAGTCGCAATGCTCCATGATACGCCTGTAACGGTAATCGGCCTTGAAAAAGGACGTAATTTAAAAGAGCGTATGGAGCGCAATTTCGGAATGGCGCATCCTGAGGGATATCGCAAAGCATTAAGATTAATGAAGCAAGCCGAGAAATTCAAGCGCCCAATAATTTGCTTTGTAGATACTTCAGGTGCATACTGCGGTATAGGAGCTGAAGAGCGAGGACAAGGTCAGGCTATTGCTGAAAATATTATGGAAATGATGGCGCTTAAAACGCCAATAATCTCAATATTTATAGGCGAAGGCGGCAGCGGAGGAGCTTTGGCGCTTGCGGTTGCCGACGAGGTATGGATGCTTGAAAACTCTGTTTATTCCGTAATTTCTCCTGAGGGCTGTGCAAGCATCCTCTGGAAAGATTCAAGCAGAACAGCAGAAGCGGCCGAAGTATTAAAACTTACCGCTCAGGATCTGTTCAAGCTCGGTGTTATCGAGAGAATTATTCGTGAGCCGAAAAAAGACGAATACAAAGCATTTGAAAGTTTGAAAGTACTCATAGGCAGAACGCTTGAAAAAAACAGCCGTCTTTCTGAAAACGAACTTGTTGAAACTAGGTATAATCGTTTTAGAAAATTCGGTAATTCATAAGTATGAAAAATCTTTTACTTACGATAGTTATTATATAAATTAATAAAGGCTGTGCTTAAAGCACAGCCTTTTTAAGTGAATTCGATTTGCTTTATTTCATAGTTGTAAGTAGATATAAAAATTATAAAACAGCCATTTCCATAAATGCAGGCATTGCGTCAATCATAATATGCGACATGCCCGATTGATTAATGCTTCCGCTGATATGCCCGTAAACAAGCGTACGTTTGTCTGTATCGGCTGTCATTAATCTTCCGCTTTTAATCATTGGCATGAATGTAATATCAAGAACAGAGAGTCCGGCAGTAAATCGCCAAGGTTTTGTGATATCACCCTTCTGAGACGTGATTTTTATATTTGCCAGCTTATGAACATGGTCATGAAAGAAGAAACAGTTTTCTGTTCCGTTAGATGTATCACCGATATTATTGGCTAAATTTATGGCAAACGGACTTCCTCCGATATTCCCCTGAGCAAACATTGTATGATAACATGTTTTGGGCGGTAAAGAGCATCGTGTCCAATCGAGAAGTGCGGTTGTTTCTTGCAGATTAAGATAATATTCATCGCCGCCGCAGCGAATAGTTCCGCTTGCACGCATTTGCGGTAAAAACTGCTTATAAAAAAACATTGATCTGTTCTCCGAAAACGGTATTACCGTTACCATGCGATCTTCAATACTTTGCTCAAGCATAATGTTGGCATAAAGATTTTTACCGTCAAAAAAGTTAGAAAAATCGCATTTAATATAACGTTTTCTTGCGGATTTTGCAAAGTTTATACCTGCTCTGATATCAGTATAAGTTACATCACCTGCTTCAGTACTGCTTGGCATTGATATCTTGTTAAGCAATATGATTTTTGACATTGTTTTGCTGTGGATTTTGCCTTCTTTAAAGTCTACAAGAGTGGCACTTATGGTTGCATGTATACCAAAATCGGCCACAGAGATGTTAAGTCCTACTTCATCGTTTGATATAAAGTAAGAGTCACGTTCTTTTATTTTGAATCGAAAAGCTTTTGCATCGTCCCGATCGTACTGAATAAGAGGTGATTTCGCCCATCCTGTCACAGAAATTTCGCCGAAACGGTTAAAAAGCTCTTGCTGTTTTTTAATTTCAGTTTGAATGTTCGACACCCCCTTGAATTAAAACCTAAAAATTCCCAAAATCTGATAAAATAATTATACATAGTTGTAACGTTATTTTCAAGTCATAATAATAATTACATAAACAGGCATAAAAAAACATATGATGAATCGGATGAAAACGAAAAACGAGGTGAAAAACATTTGGGAAATTTCAGAAAATATTCTATTCTGGGGTTTGTGATTTTTCTATTATTTTTATGCGGATGCCAGCCAATGATTCAATCTACCGCCGATGAATTAAAGCAAAATCAGTGGCTGTTAAATAGCGATAACGGGATGACGGCAAAGCTCTGGTTTAACGGGGATACTGCCCATTATACTGCAATCTCCGATAAAAATATTTCTTGTAGCATCAGCGGAACAAGCGTTGTAGGAGATGATCATTTAATTATCTCTGACACAAGGCTAAAACAACAATTTTATTTTAAATACAAATTAACCGGAAATGAGCTTAAACTTACATATGCCAATAAAGAATTAACACTAGTTAAAGCCGAGGACGCTACAAAGCCAATAAACGGAGTAAATTCAAAATAAAAAAGGACGCTATTTTTGATTATCTTGGCTCCAAGAGCGCATTTCTTCTACTGAATCATCTGACGGATGCCAGATTTTTGTATCATCATCTTGAAAAAAATGCTCGGCTCCTGAAAGCATAACATCTCTGGGACCTGCTTTTAAACGCTCGTTTGCCAAATGGTCAGACGAGTTGTTTTTTTTGTTTTTCATAAAAATACCTCCAAATAATTTTATATTAGTTTTCCGTAAATTTCTTAAAATATATTGTCAAAATAAACAATAATTATATAGAAATATATGGACATAGCTGAAAAAATGGGTTTTGCTTGAAATAAAAATAACAAAAGCTATAATTAAACATGGTAATTAGGATTTTTGAAATTAACGGAGGCGTATTTGTATTGAAAACCAAAAAAATTCTTTCAATCATTTTAATGTGCTGTTTGCTGACAGTTGTGTTTACTGTTCCGTTCAGTTATGCAAATGCTGTTACTACACAGCAAAGTTCGACAGGAACCAATAGTTACAGTTTAGCGGATAATATTCAAGACGGAGTTATTCTTCACTGCTGGAACTGGTCATACAATACAATAAAAAATAATTTGCTGGATATTGCCAATGCGGGATATACAGCCGTTCAGGTTTCTCCCGTACAGCAGCCTAAGGATTACAATGGTAGCTATACTGATGTGAACGGTCAGTGGTGGAAGATGTATCAGCCTGTAACACTAAGCTTTAGCGATGGAAATACTTGGCTTGGTACAAAAAACGATTTTTCTACTATGTGCACAGCTGCACATTATTACGGTATTAAAGTAATTGTAGATATTGTTT
>JAUZPX010000169.1 GCA_030705695.1 Bacillota bacterium | reverse complement strand
TTTTCTTCACAATCGGCAGTTGACCCGGCTGTCCGTATGGCCTTTGATTTCAAAACTGAAACCGGTCAAAGTTGTTCTCGCTATATGCGATGAGAACGCAGTTATTATAAAACAGAACTTTTTCATTTGTCAAGGATTTTGGCAATACTTTTTAAAGAAATTTTACCCGTTTCGACAAACAGAAAAAGCCCCGAACGAAAAATACCGCAGACGAATACCGTCTGTTTGATAAACTGTTCAAAAAGAGAAAATTTTATGCAAATTCTTAATCCAAGTGTTTTATGACAAAAGCGCACCAGAGATTAATTTTCTTGTTTACGGCCTTTCTTTTTGCTTCGTCATAATGATTAGATTTATTGATCCGACAAGAAACAAAATACGGGAGTTCATAGGACGCAATCCATGTCCGTTCAAAAGGATCATTGTTTTCGTAGATACGGGTCACATAATCCACGATTTCCTTGTTTTCTTTCCAAACGTTAAAAAACGACCGAATTTTCTTTTTGACTTTCGTTTTGTCGCTGACTTCATCGTTTTCAACGGCGATTCCGCTGCCGGTGCCGCAATTTATTTTATTGTCGATATAGCCGGGTGGGATCATAATTATATCAAACAAATAAGCCGCAAAGGCATAAAGAACCTTCCTTTCGGAGGGAAATAAGAATAAAACCGAAAGAAAAATCAAATTGATAATCCCGATGAATAGATACAATTTTACTTTTTTATTTTGATATAATGACTTTGTGATCGGCTTTTTATAACTCCCGATTGGGCCGAAAGAAGCGGGCAGCAAAATTCCGCACACAATCACAGCGCTTTCAAACCAGAAGTATGCAGAAGGAGTCAAATATTCGCATAAAAAATAAGAAGCAATGAAACCTGTCTGTAATGTGAGAATACATAACAGATGCGACGGAGCATGATAACCGCCGGTATATCTTTTCGAGATTAAAAAAACGATGCTCCAAATCGCCATTTCCAATATGCGGTTTAAAAAGCAAGCGACAATTAATAAGATGATAAAATTCAGGATATCACCTAAAATCAGCTCAATCCCGTATGTGTATATTTCCTGCTCCACTTGCAGGATATTTAATTTTTTAAATTGCTCGGAAATCCGGACAGATAATTTATGCAGCATCTTTTATCAAATCATTTCAAATAAAATAAAAATTCGGTATATGCATCAATAACACATATACCGAGAAATCAGGATCGATATATATTATTTGGCGAGTTTAAGAAGAGATTTGGGCGCTTGCGGCTGATAGATCCATCTCGTGCATAAAGTCCCGTTTGATGCGATGGCAGTTCTCAGCGCAGCCACAGAAAGCAACAGGAAAAACTTCTTGGAAACGGATAGAGATTCGTTCATTTTTTTCAGCCCCCCATCAATATTTGACATCAATATAAAAAATTCCCTTGAATATTTCAATACAAATTGCCTAAACGATATAAAAAGATGCCTAAACAACGAAAAAAGCCCGCAACCTCTCGTTTGCGAACCTTTTTCGTATGAAAGAAACAGGTTGGAATGCATCATTTAAAATCCGTATCGGATTTCATAAGCAATCATAAGGCGTTTTAATCGGAAATTCAATTAGAAATTCCTGAACGATATAAAAACGTGCGCAAACGATAAAACGTTATGATTAGTGGTCGGTACAATTAATGCATGGCAAAAGCCATAGTCATTTCCATTCGGGATTTTTATTTTGTTAACCGCTGAATGCATCAGATTGTTCGATAATATTGCTTTGCCGTAAAGGCAGAATCGCCGAAAAAACGAATTTTTCATCTTTGCATTCGATTGAGAGATCGCCGTTTACGGATTTTACGGTTTCGCGCATGCTTTGGATGCCGATGCCGTGTATAAACGAATCCGCTTTACCCGTCTCAAAAAATCCGTTTTTGAAACGGGGAGTTTCTTTTAATGGGTTGATGATTTCGATCATCAAAAATTTGTCGCTGCTGCGAATTGAGACGTCAAACGAACTGATTTTCTCTTTGGAACAGTATTCAATGGCATTTTCAAGCGCATTGCCGAGGATGATCACGATACTGATCTCATCTATCGGCAGATTTTCGAGGATACTGATATTAAAATTGACTTTTATTCCGTTCTTCACCGCCTGTGAATTATATTCTTCAATTACGGAATCAATCAATGTGTTGCCGGTATCGAATAACTTGGTCTTATGAAAGACCTCATTCGTCAATTTCCGGATGTAATTTTGCGCTTCAATACTGTCACCAGAGGAAAGCAGTGCTGAAATCGTCAGAATGTGATGTCTGAGATCGTGGCTCATTTTGCGGATCTCGCTGTTCCGTTCATCAAGTTTCGAAATATGTTTCCGTTCATTTTTCAGATATTCCTGAACCATAGACATTTTTGCGTTTTCTTCCGCATCTTCGGAAATCCAATTCAATAATTTGATATTGATGATATTGATTAGAAACAGAGAAATTGATAGGCCGAGCGTGAAAATATAATCGGTTTTTTCTCCCTCATAAATGAAATTACACCAGTATGAATAGATCGAAAAACTGATGATCGGGCAAATGAGCAGAAAAATTTTATATTTCAACTTGAAGGAAATAAGCAGCTTTTTAGAAGCTTGTTTTATTAAGCAAGCAAGGGAAAACGAGGTCAGCTTACTCACAATGCAGGATATTGCGTATATAGCCAAATTCTGCTGCATTGCTGTGATGTAATAGGTCCCGCCGAAAAGCTGCATGCAGAGCATGACCGGAAGCGTCTCGCCCAAATCGAGAATCCAATAGATGAATACTGA
>JAUZPX010000168.1 GCA_030705695.1 Bacillota bacterium | reverse complement strand
TTTAAAAAATCGAGCGCAAACAAAATATTCCTTGCAACTTTACTGTTTTCAATTCGTGTAATAAGCGTAAAACAAGATAGAAAGGTTGTTAATTGGATTTTATGGGCGGAGTTTTTGATTTTATACTTCATTTGGATATTTATCTCGGTGAATTGATCAGCGCATACGGCACATTGGTCTATCTCATCCTTTTTGCATTTATTTTTTGCGAAACAGGTTTGGTGGTAACGCCCTTTTTGCCGGGCGATTCACTTTTATTTGCAGCAGGTGCATTTTGTGCAGCGGGGGCATTGAATCTGGCAGTGTTATTGATTATAGCTGCTGTTGCGGCTATTCTCGGAGATACCGTCAATTATTGGATCGGGAAAAGCCTGAGAAATTTATTGAAAGATGAAAATCGCCTAAAGTTTATCAAACGGGAATATTTAAATCGGACCTCTGACTTTTTTGAACGTCACGGCGGCAAAACGATTGTTCTTGCACGATTCATTCCCATTATCCGGACTTTTACGCCTTTTGTTGCAGGCGCGGGAAAAATGAATTACAGGCACTTTATAGTTTTTAATATTCTCGGCGGTTCTCTTTGGAGCAGCATGTTCATTCTCGGCGGCTTATTCTTCGGCGGTTTACCAATCATCAAGAAAAACTTCTCTTTTGTAATCATTGCCGTAATTTTAATATCTTTATTGCCGATTGTCATATCAAAAATTGTATCTAACAAAAAGAAAAAGGAAGCATGTGAAAAATGAACAAAAACTTAAACCACCTGTCTTTATATGATGAAAAAAACCCAATATGATATAATACGTTTAATCATATAGAAAAGGGGTGAGACCTTTGGATGAAATAAAGTTAATAACTTCAGCGCAAAGCGGCGATAAAACTGCCTTCCAAACGCTTATAACAGAGTATTACCCCAATGTTTCTAAATTCCTTTTAAAACTGACAGGCAACGAACAAACCGCCGAAGATTTAACACAGGAAACATTTATAAAGCTGATTCGAAATATTGAAAAGTATGATATTTACGGGACGGCAACTTTTGCGACATGGCTTATCACTATCGCAAAAAATACTCATATTGACTGGCTGCGTAAAAACAAAAACATCTTTGTGGATATTGATAGTATCGAAATACCTTCAGATGTTTCACTTGAACAGGATGTGATTGATAAAATTGATATTGAAATTGCTATGCAAAACATGGCTGCTCTTTCAAAAGAACAAGCTGAAGCAATACGATTGCGACACTTTGAGCATCTTACATTAAATGAAATCGCAGTTATGACAGGAACTCAGCCCAAAACAGTTAAAAGCCGAATACACAACGGCATTGTAAAATTGAGAGCGACTCTGAAAGGAGGAAATTAAAATGAATGAAAACGCAAGCAAAATGTTGGAATTACTGGATAATGAGATCGAATTGAAGTGTTATGAAATCAAAAAAGCAAGACAGGAACGTTCTTTAGGCAGATGTTTCTCATTGCTCTCTGTACTTTTCGTCATTATTCCGGTGTTGCTTGTCTTCTTTGGTATCAGCTTTGTTACTATGGTCATCCCGGCCCTTATTTTTTTAGTAGCAGGCACTTTTTTATTGTCACCCATTATTCTGCAAAACAAAATAGGAGGCCTACAATGAAAAATTTTATAAAGCTTAATTTTAAGAAAATCTTTACTGTCTACATTGTTTTGGCGCTTATCGCCGGAACGACATCAGCGGTTACGCTTGGCGTTGTATTCGGGGATAAAATTTCACTCATGATGGCTTACGACAAAATCAGCTCAAAATGCGAAGATAGCACAAACAGTCTTAATATGAAGGATGAATTAACTGATTTTGCAAAACCATCCGATGTCGCTGATATTTATATTCTGGATAAGAATAACTCGATTATCTTCAGCGCAAAAAATTCAGGGCTTGCACAGAACAATTTTGATTTGCAAACCTTAGAAGATAAAGGTATTAACCGTAAAAACGAGGAAAAAGATAATCATGCTGAAAACGATGTGCTGTACGATCCTGCAAATCCGAATGTATATTACAAAGTGATTGAGGGCGAACATTCCCCACGCGCGCTGATGATGTTTGTCAACGGTTTTTCCTCATACGAAGAATTTGAAAGTAACTACTTTTACAAAAGCGGTGGAACAAAGGTTTATTCGCTTTCTTATATGGTAGACAGGCAAACAGGCAACAAAACCTACTTTATTTTTGATATTACCCCAATCAAGAACTCCGGTATCTATCTGAAAGTCATAGCTTCAATTGCCATGCTGTTCTTTATGGTATATTGGGTATTGATTGCGTTCTTTGTCTATGTTGATGCAACCAAGTCAAAACTCCGCGGCGCAATCTGGGGTATCTTAACCTTATTTACGAATCTCGGCGGTTTGATCATCTACTTGATTTTTAAACAGACAAATCAAACTTGTATGAAATGCAGCTCAATTCAAAATCGGGAAAACTCATATTGCACATACTGCGGTGCTAAGCTGACAGAAACCTGTGAAAAGTGCGGCGGCAAAGTAAAAAAAGATGACTTGTTTTGTAAGGATTGCGGAGCGCAACAAGAGATTAAATGATACAAACCTTATAAATGCATTGAATTGCAAGATCGGGGATACAGCCTGCGGTTGTATCTCCGATTTTATCAAGCTTACTTATTGGCGGAATTCAGCTCTTCGCAGTTCATATACTCATAATTGGCGATAAGCCCCTTGATATCCTGACCCCAATCCTCGTATTTCAGACCGAAACAGCAATATTGCCACATGGGAATCAAGACCATCCCCGCGATCTCCATACGGTAATTTCTCAAGCAGGTCTCCCACTAATAATTTTTTACCCCATTCGCCTATAGGGTCTCATAGTACTGTTTCACAAGTGGAACTTGCTGATTCTTTTTGAATTCTTCGGGGAATTTG
>JAUZPX010000167.1 GCA_030705695.1 Bacillota bacterium | reverse complement strand
CTTTTCATATGGAAACAGACTCTATTTCTGGCAAGAGCTATTCGGAAATGATTTGATGCGTATTGAAATCCTGTGCAAGATATTCTATCCCGAACGAATGCATTTTTTCAAGGATTGGTATGATTTTCTGCCCCATATCTGTCAGCCCATATTCTACTTTTGGAGGTACTACCGGATAAACGTGCCTAAAAATGAGATGGTCACTTTCAAGATTTCTCAACTGCTGCGTGATCATTTTTTGAGTGACATTCGGCAGCTTTTTTCGTATATCATTAAACCGCATCACTTTACCGCTCAAAAACCAGAGTATTAAAATCTTCCATTTCCCTGATACCAATTTTTGAACTAGACCCATTGGACAGATGTCGTATTTTAGACATTGTTCTCTCATATAGCAGTTTTCATGCTTGTTTTCTTCACAAATCAAAAAATCATCTCAATCTAAGTATATTTTTAGGTACTATAATACAATATAGTGCCTACTTGCAATAAAGTTAGCTTGTTGTTATTATTATAACATATTTAAAAGAAAAAACAATTAAGTTGCTCTGAATCAATCTTTTGTATTATGATAATTGATTTGATTTCGGAAACAATAACGGTTGTTTGATCCAGTCATCTCATGTGAAATTGAAAAATTTAGAAGGGGTTAATAGGATGAGCAAATTATTGTACGTCAAGGCAAATCCAAAAAACGATACAGAATCAAGAACCTTTAGAATTTCAGAGAGCTTTATTGAAACGTATAAAAATCTTCACCCGAATGACGAAATTATCACACTGGATCTATACAAGGAGAATATCAACTTTCTATCAATTGAATCTGTCAATATGCATAAGCCTGCTCCTGGCCAATACCGTGACCATCCAGTTTTAAAGTATGCTTATCAATTTGCCGAAGCGGACAAATACATTTTTGCCGAGCCATTATGGAATCTCGGAATTCCTGCGATACTCAAAGCATATATCGATTACATCTCCGTGACCGGTATCACTTTCACTTACACCGCAAAGGGACCCAAGGGGTTATGCAACAACAAAAAAGCCGTCAATATCACTTCAAGAGGTGGAGCATATTCTGAAGGGTACATGGCAACCCTTGAGATGGGGGATAAATATTTAAGAACCATTTTGGGCTTTTTGGGGATTTGCGACTTTACTACAATAGCTGCTGAAATGCTCGATGTTATCGGTGTTAATGTCGAAGACATTCTCAATAAAACAATTGACCAGGCAAAGGAAATCGCTACATCTTTTTAATTTTGTTTTTTAGCATATATTTTAAATCAAACGTAGCACTGTGGCGTTTCTTGCACCAGCAGCAGTCCACAACCATTATAAAAAAGCAGGCACGCCTTACTATGTGAACCGTGCCTGCTTTTTGCTGTCCATGTGCGGCGAATAAAGGGCTTTTTATCAATAAAGGACAAACAAAGGACAAAACGGTGAAAATCAGTAAATATGATGTTCTGACAAGGAACAACAACGAAAAAGCAAAGCCCGCACAACCTTAGACGGTGTGCGGGTTTGTGGTGTGTCTCATTAGTACAATATAGATAAGGGTGCAAGCGCGTAATAGCGGTCGCCCAAGTTCAGGAGTATTTCTAATGTGCATAAAAAAGCCTCCAAACTCGCAAGTCTGGAGGGTGTTAATATCATTCGCGCACGGAAAGAGACCCACCAAACTTGCGTTTTTTTTATTTGGCGGGTAGCGCCTTTCTGTGTTGGCCATTATATAAGCTGTTTATATGTATGTAAGTATCATCTATACGAGATAAGCCAATTTATAAAAAAAACCTGCTGCAAAAAGGGCAGGTTTCATACGTAATCCACGCGGCGGTCAGGCTGTCATAATGCGTTTGCATTTTAGACCCTTTGACTTTGCGTCCTTGCCTTTCGGCAAGTTTGCCTTTAACACAACTATATTTTTTATTACAATGTTCGTTACCAATATATTCTACTTTCACCAAATCCGTAGGAGGAATGGAAACGCCTAACTGTTGAAGCACTATCGTTATTCAACAGTTTCAATGGAATCCATGATGCTCATCTTTGCAATCTGACGCAATGGAAGGCAGGTCGCAATCAGACAAGCAAGAATAGATGCAACCGCCGCTTCTCTGTGTCCACAAAATCCATTACAGCGCAAGAACCAACGGTTCATATATAATTGAATTTCTATGCCATTATCAACATGACATAAGTGAGTAAAATTAAAGTTGGGGGGTGAACTGAAAGTGCATAATAATACTGACATTTTGAGTAGTGTTATTAAGTTGCCTTCACTTCTCAATAAATCATTAGCCTGCACTTACATACCTCTTGGAACTATTCTAAAATCAGCAATAAAGAATAGTATAAAGGCAATAGCCGCAATAACAATTAGAGTAATTATTGCGCCTTTTATTAATGATTTTAGCATACCCTTTTTCCAATTTTTTGACAGGTTTTTTACCGCTTGTGTATCCCGAAAATTCTGCCTGTAAATATCAACAGGAAGTTCATTTTGCATAGCGGCTAGCTCTGACTTGCAATCTTCGCATTCTGACAAATGTTCGACTATCAATTTTCTGCTTTCATCACTGCACACATCATCAATGTACAGCGGGAGTAAATCTTTTATTAATTTGCAAGGTATTTTCATTTCATCGCCTCCCATAATTGTTTCTTTGCCCTGTAATAAATAAGACGAGCCCAACTATCGCGCTTTCCGAACAAGTCACCGATCTGTGAATAAGATAATTCACCAAAAATACGCAACGTAAAGACTTCCTTATACGGTTCATCAAGGTTGTGTAACAAGACATGCAATTTCTTTGCGGCTTCTTTGTCGAGAAAAGCACATTCAATATCAGTTGATATGTCCACAAACTCACTGTCTATTTCTGTGGCATATCGTTTTTCCTTTTTAATATGCGAATAATATGTATTTTTCGCTATTTGGCAAAGCCAGACGTATAATTTACATTGATTTTTGAAT
>JAUZPX010000166.1 GCA_030705695.1 Bacillota bacterium | reverse complement strand
GATACCACTGAATATTTTGCAATTCACTCATTATATTTTCTCATCTTTCAATAAGTCGAGGCAGTATTGCCACTGTAATTGCTTTCGCCTGTGTTGTTGTTTATAGGTCCGAAGCGATTTAACGGAAAAACTATAAATTGTGCCCTGCCGATAATGTCTGACAATGGAATTAGACCAACTTGATCAGAACGGCTGTCTTTTGAAACGTTTCTATTATCACCCATTACAAAGCAATATCCTTTGGGAATTACGTAAGGAACTTTCCAGTTTGCTGCATTGGTTGTTGTTCCGTTTACATATGGCTCATTAATTATTACTCCATCAACAGTAACCTCATTTTTGTTGTAATCTATGCTCAATTTCTCGCCTTGCGTTGCAATAACACGTTTTATAATCGTAATTCCAAGTTTTCCTCCGTGTGCTATAGCGACAATATCACCATCTTTTGGCGTATACATAAAGTTTGTTAAGATAACTCTTTCACCGTCTTTAAGCGTATTTTCCATAGAGGGTCCAGAAATACAAACTAAACGAAAAAAGAAAGTTAAAACGATAATCATTACTATTACAGCAAAAAGCACTGTTCTTGTCCATTCAAAAACAGGCTGAGAAAAATGGGAATGATTTTTCAGTTGAGGCAATTTTTCCTCTTCGATTTTTTCAATCCGCATACGTTTTGTGGAGTGCTCCATAATTCACCTCAAATAATAAGCTTATATCCATTATAAAACAGATATAAGCCTAATTCAACGACAAATTGTTAATAAATTTTAATTATATATATTACGAAATCTGTCAAATGGATAAACAATATATTGTGCCTTGCCGATGATATCACTGATATTAATTAAACCAACTTCAGAATAACGGCTGTCCATTGATTCAGGGCGGTTATCACCCATAACAAAAACTTTCCCTTTTGGAACAACAGAACAAACAGGTAAATCACCTTGCGTTGTTGTTGGTGCTTTAATATACGGTTCATAAAGCTTAACACCGTCAACGATAACTGTTCCAGTTTTGAAATCAATGTTCAGTGTTTGACCTTCTACGGCAATTACACGCTTGATAAGAGGTTTTGTATAGTTCGCACCATGGCTAATTACAATTATATCGCCATCGTGAGGGTAATAAAATAAATTGGTTACAACAACTTTATCGTTAGTTTGGAGCGTATCCATCATGGATCTTCCATCAACATTGACCATTCTGAAAACAAAAGTCAATAATATTATTACAATAATTACGGAAGTAATAACAGCATGAACCCACTCAAAAACATTTCTAGAAATAAAACCAGGTTTAAACTCAGTTTCATTATTGTTATTATTTTCAATTTTATTTTGCTTAATTGATTCAGAATCGATGGTGTGTTGCTTTTTAACATCCTCATAGTTTTGAGGCATATTTTCCATGTGATTACCATCCTTTTATAAGCACTGAATGCAGAAAAAGGGACTAATAAGTCCCTTAAGTTGCATTGATTGGCAAGGGTCATAACCCTTATAATTATTTTCTAATTTGTTCTTTAACTTTAGCTGCTTTACCGACTCTATCACGGAGATAATAAAGCTTGCTTCTGCGAACTTTACCGCGTCTAACCACCTGAACATCTTTGACATTAGGGGAATGCGCCGGGAAAACTCTTTCAACACCTACACCGTAGGATACACGTCTGACTGTAAATGTTTCTGTAACACCACTGCCATTTTTGGCAATAACTGTACCTTCAAACATCTGAATTCTTTCTCTTTCGCCTTCACGAATGTTTACACTGACTTTAACAGTGTCACCAATTTCAAATTTCGGCAAAGTTTCTTTTAAAGAGCTTTGTGTAATAATTTTAATAGCGTCCATATTTTCCTCCTCATATTTCAGACATTCATGCCATTTGGCAGAGGACTGTCAGCTTCAATTGCGGTTTTCCGCAACCTTGATTCCCGTTATGGATAACGGATTTCAAACGCCTGTTTATTGTAACACAATACCCCATAATTTGCAAACATTTTTTATAATTTTTTTATTTTATTAATAAAATTTTTAAAATAATCAGGTAAATCAGATGAAAACTCCATATATTCACCGTTAATTGGATGAATAAAGCCTATTTTTCTTGCATGCAGACATTGTCCATTAAGGTTATTAGCCTGTTTTTGCGGACCGTAAACCTTATCACCTGCAACCGGATGCCCTATATATGCCATATGAACCCTAATTTGATGGGTTCTACCTGTTTTTAATTTAAGTTTAACATGGGTGTATCCTGAAAAACGTTCTATTACTTCATAACTTGTTTCAGCGTCACGTGACGCTTTTTCTGTAACAGCCATTTTTTTGCGCTCAATTGGATGCCTACCTATCGGAGCATTAATCACTCCGTTATCTTTCTTAATATTCCCGATAACAACTGCTTCATATTCCCTTGTGAAGCTGTGTTCTTTTATTTGCTTTGCTAAAAACTTGTGAGAAAAATCATTTTTAGCAACAATTAAGAGTCCGCTCGTATCTTTGTCAATCCTATGGACAATGCCTGGGCGAAGAACACCGTTTATTCCTGAAAGCGAGTCTTTGCAATGAAATAACAATGCATTTACGAGAGTTCCTGTATAATTGCCTGCCGCAGGATGTACAACCATTCCCTTTGGCTTGTTTACAACAAGTAAGTCGTTATCTTCATAAACGATATCAAGAGGGATATCTTCTGCAACGGCTGAGTATGGTTCAGGATCAGGAACCTTACATACTATTTTTTCGCCTATGCTTACTTTATAATTTTTTGATATACATTTATTATTAACAAGAACATTTTCAGCATCAATCCAATGTTGAATCGCACTGCGTGAAACTTCTGTTAATTGTTTTGAAAGAAATTTATCAATACGAAGGGATTCATCTTCGGCAGTTACCGTAAAATTATACTCATTCATCTTTTGAAATCACTTTTTTCTTTTCAAATGTTTGAGAAAAAAACAGCAAATAAACAAACAAAAGT
>JAUZPX010000165.1 GCA_030705695.1 Bacillota bacterium | reverse complement strand
ATTGCTTTTATGAACGAGCTGTCCATTATCTTCAATAAAATGGGGATAGATACAAAAGCGGTACTCGCCGCGGCAGGCACGAAATGGAATTTCCTCAATTTTTCACCGGGCTTGGTAGGCGGGCACTGCATCGGCGTCGACCCTTATTATCTCACCCATAAGGCCGAGCAAATCGGTTACCATTCTCAAATCATTCTGGCGGGTCGCCGTATCAACGATGATATGGGTCGTTACATAGCGGAAAACCTCATTAAAACACTCCTAAAATCCGGCGTCGGCGTAAAAGATGCACGTGTGGCAATCCTTGGGTTTACATTCAAGGAAAATTGTCCAGATACTCGCAATACCAAAGTAATTGATATTATCAAGGAGCTCCACGAATACGGCATAAAACCGCTACTTGTTGACGGGCAAGCGGATGCCGCAGAAGCCGAGCACGAATACGGGATTATATTCAATCAACTCGAAGACATCAAAGAGATGGATGCTATTATCATCGCCGTCGGACATGAGGAATTCAAAAACCTCACTCAAGAAAATTATAACGGATTTTTCAAGCCAATTGAAAACACAAAAAAGGTCATCTTTGACATCAAGGGCATCTTAAACCGGAAGGAATACGAAGCGGCGGGTTATCGCTATTGGAGAATGTAAATGGGTTATGAAGAAGTAAAATTTGAAGCGGGTACGGTTTTTCTCGTCACGGGCGGAGCCGGGTTTATCGGTTCGAATCTGTGCGAGGCCATCTTGGCGAAGGGGTGCAAGGTGCGCTGCCTGGACAATCTTTCTATTGGTAAGCAGAGCAATGTCGACCTTTTTTCCGGCAATCCCGATTATACCTTCATCAAAGGCGATATTCGAGACATGGAAACCTGCCTGAAAGCCTGTGAAGGCGTTGATTATGTGCTACATCAGGCGGCGTGGGGCAGTGTCCCCAGGAGCATTGAAATGCCGGTGCTGTATGAGGAAATCAACATTAAGGGCACTGTGAACATGATGGAAGCCGCGCGGCAAAGCGGCGTGAAAAAGTTTGTGTATGCCTCAAGCTCTTCTGTATACGGCGATGAGCCCAATCTGCCGAAGCAGGAGGGGCGCGAGGGCAATTTGCTCTCTCCCTACGCGCTGACGAAAAAGGTTGACGAGGAATATGGGAAGTTGTATACTAAGCTATACGGGCTGGATACATATGGATTGCGCTATTTTAATGTTTTCGGAAAACGGCAGAACCCGGACGGCGCGTATGCAGCAGTGATTCCGAAGTTTATCAAGCAGCTTTTACACGGCGAGCGCCCCACAATCAACGGTGACGGCAAGCAAAGTCGTGATTTTACCTATGTGGAGAATGTTGTAGAAGCCAATCTTAAAGCCTGCAAGGCGCCCCGCGAGGCGGCCGGACAGGCATTCAACATCGCTTTCGGCGGCAGGGAATATTTGATTGACATTTATCATTGCCTTGCGCAGGCACTCGGTAAGGATGTCGAGCCGGTCTTCGGCCCTGACAGAGCCGGAGACATCAAGCACAGCAATGCCGACATCAGCAAGGCGCGGCAGCTGCTTGGCTACGCCCCCGATTGGAGCTTTGAGCGCGGTATCAAGGCGGCAATTGAGTGGTATAAGGGGAGTTTGTGAGAGAATGGATGAACCGATAAGAGTTTTGCAGATCGTTACGCAAATGAATAGGGCTGGAATGGAAAGTCGATTGATGGATATTTATAGAAATATTGATCGATTAAAAATTCAATTTGATTTTTATACTTGCAGGACTCAAAAAGGTGATTTTGATGATGAAATCGTAGATATGGGTGGAAAATTATACTATTCAACTGAACTTTCTATTAAAAAACTTTTTAATATACCTAATCGTTTTAAACGATTTTTTGATATACATAAAGAATATAAGATTGTACATTGTCACATGAATCAATGGTGTGGACTTATATTAAAAGGTGCTAAAAAATCTGGAGTTCCAATACGTATTGCTCATTCAAGAACGTCATTGGAAAAAAATACTGTAAAGAATATAGTGAAGAATGTAGTAAAGATAGCCACAAATAAATATGCAAATTATAAATTTGCTGTCTCAAGAAATGCAGGTCAATGGCTTTTTGGTCAAAAAAATGTTGAAAAAGGTGAAGTTGTCATATGGCCGAATGCAATTGATGTTAAAAAATATATTTATAATGAGAAAATTAGAAATGAAGTGAGAAAAGAACTTGATCTTGATAATAAGTTTACGATAATACATGTTGGAAATTTAAGGCCGGAAAAGAATCATGAATTTTTACTTGAAGTATTTAAAAGTGTTTTAAAAGAAGAAAGTAATGCGAAACTATTAATAATCGGAAAAGATTATTTAAATGGAGCTATACAAAAAAGAGCAAAAGAACTGAATGTTGACAGAGATATTATTTTTTTAGGTTCAAGGAATGATGTTGATAGTATACTTCAAGCAGGAGATGTATTTTTATTTCCTTCTTTTTATGAGGGCTTACCGGGTGCTGTTATTGAAGCACAAGCGGCAGGGCTTCCATGTGTTGTTTCTGATTCAATTTCTTCAGAAATATGCATCACTCCACTCGTTAAGCAATTATCTTTGGCAGTTGGTGCTCGAAAATGGGTTGAAAATATATTGTCTTATAAGAATTTCGCTAGAGAAAATTCTTACACATTAATTAAAGAGAAAGGTTATGATATTTGCTCATTAACGAATAAACTGACTGAATTTTATATAAATGTTCTGAAAGGAATTTAAAATGAGCAGACAATATCTAATCCGTTTAGATGATGCCGCACCTAATATGAATCATGAAAATTGGGATAGAATAGAAAAATTATTATTGCAATATAATATTTGTCCCTTAATAGGAGTTATTCCTAATAATAAAGACGAACAGCTATTAAAATATCCTTATGATGAGAAATTTTGGGATAAAGTTGAAAAATGGATTTCCTATGGTTGGGTTATTGCAATGCATGGATACAATCATGTTTAT
>JAUZPX010000164.1 GCA_030705695.1 Bacillota bacterium | reverse complement strand
GCGGTTTCTACGTTTATCATTTCCCGTATGCTTGGGGGAGGCTCAAACCTGCTGATATGTGATCTTATCGAGATGCAGTTTGTAGGCACGGCATACAATCCACATCTTGGTGCTGCCATTTCTCTTGTTTTAATGGTGCTTGTACTTCTTTGCATGGGCATTATGAACGAGATTGATGACGGAGAAACGGAGGCTACAATAATATGAAAACTGCTGCCCGGATTTATACCTCGCTTATTTTTGCGTTTTTGTACCTGCCCATATTGGTGCTGATAATTTTCTCTTTTAACTCTACAAAAACGCGAACAGTATGGAATGGTTTCACATTTGACTGGTATATCCGCCTTTTCCACGATGGCATTATTATAACCGCTCTGCGTAATACTCTTATTGTTGCTGTCGTATCGTCCGTAATTGCCACTGTAATAGGTACGATTGGTGCGGTAGGTATAGATTCGCTCAATTTAAAAATGAAAAAAGTAGTTATGCAGTTGACAAACCTGTCCATCGTCAACCCTGAAATCGTTACGGGGGTTGCTATGATGCTTATGTTTGTATTCCTCGCCCGTTATATTGCTGCTTTCCAGTTAGGGTATATTACCCTTATACTGGCACATATTACATTTTGTATACCGTATGTTATACTATCCGTTATGCCAAAGCTGCGGCAAATGGAGAAGTATACTTATGAAGCGGCGCTGGATTTGTACTGTAACCCGTTGCAGGCGTTCTTCCGTGTCATACTTCCGGAAATCATGCCTGGTGTCATAACCGGAATGATCATCGCATTCACTCTGTCCATCGATGACTTTGTCATAAGCTATTTTACTTCCGGTCCCACTTCATATACTCTGCCGATAGTTATTTACTCAATGACGCGTAAACGTGTTTCACCGGAGATAAACGCTCTTTCGACCTTGCTGTTCGTTACGGTTCTTGCGCTGCTGCTGATAGTTAATCTGCGCCAATCCCGTGATCTTAAAAAGACAGCCGGCAAAGGAGGCGGTAGTTTTTGAAGAGGTTCATTTTCTGCCTGACAGTGTTTTGCAGCATAATCTTTTTTACCGGTATCGGGTCGGTTTCGGCTGATGACAGCAGTGCTTATGCCGGGGAAACCATTAACGTGTATAATTGGGGAGAATACATATCGGACGGTTCAGACGGACTTTTAAACATAAATGCCGAGTTTACAAAAGAAACCGGGATTAAAGTAAATTACTCAACCTATGAAAATAATGAGGAATTATACGCAAAGCTGCTAGGCGGAGGAGTCAGTTATGATGTAATCGTTCCCTCGGATTATATGATAGCACGTATGATCAAAAAAGGATTACTGCAAAAGCTGAACTTTTCCAATATCCCTAACTATCAGTACATCGATTCACGCTTTAAAACCGATGTGGATTATGATCCGGAAAATCAGTACTCTGTACCGTATGCCTGGGGCCGAGTATGTTTGATCTACAACAAAAAAATGGTCACTGATCCGGTTAACAGTTGGAACATTCTGTGGAATCCGAAATATCAAGGGAAAATTCTGATGTTTGACAACCCCCGCGACGCATTCGGAATCGCGGAAAAGGTGCTTGGTTATTCGCAAAATACAACAGATTCAATAAATCTTGTAAATGCCGCCCAACTGCTTAAGAAGCAAAAAACGGTCGTGCAAAGCTATGTAAACGACCAGATTTTTGACAAAATGGCAGGAAATGAGGCAATACTGGCTCCCTATTATTCGGGTGATGCGCTGACAATTCTTGACGATAATGAGAATATCGGTTTTTCCATCCCGAAAGAGGGTACCAACCTGTTTGTTGACGCAATGTGCATCCCGGCCTGTGCCAGGCATAAAGCAGCAGCTGAGGCTTATATAAACTTTTTATGCAAAACGGATATAGCTCTGAACAATATTGAATATATCCAGTATTCTTCGCCGCAAAAACTGGCTGCAGAGAAACATAAACAATATATTTTTAAAAAGTACGGGAAAATAGGCCTGGATTTGGACTATCCCAACGACCTTTCCAATACCGAGACCTATACCAACCTTCCAGAGGATACAAACCTTTTAATGGACAAACTCTGGGTAGAAATTAAAACTAATGAAAACATAAGTCTGGCAGACACCAAAGCCTCAGGATACACTGCTTCCACATTGAAGTTGATTACCGTTATCAGTTGCTTTGCTATAGCTTGGATTGCAATTTTTTTGTATAAACGAAGAAGAAAACGTTTTTGTTAAAGGAATAATAGCATAGATGTAACATATATCATGAAAGTTATTGATATTTAAATATAGCTTCGCAAAATACCCCGTATTTATGTAAATAAATAGTTGACTTATGACCCTATAGAATATAACATTAAATTTGGTCGGTTTGGTTAGATGAGATATATACATTAAGTCTTAACTCTCTAAATTAACAATGCATGCTGTAAAAATCTTTATACACTACTTAACTGGGGGTTAATAAAAATGAAAAAAAACGGAAGTTATCTGCTTGGCGCTTTAGGAGCATTGATCGGAGGTCTGCTCTGTAGCATACCATGGTGTATAATTCAGGCATATATAGATCTGGTTTCTTCGGTCCTTGCCTGTCTGATCGGTTTCGGGGCTTTCAAGGCATATCAGATGTTTAATGGTAAAAGAGGTCCTGCTGCCAAATGGATAATTATAGTCATAACACTTATTGCTGTTGTTGTTGGACAAATAGAAGCGATTGGAGTTATCTTATTAAGAAATAACGCAGATGTAGTATCAGTAAACATTAAATATCTGCTTACTCACTCATCGATGGTAACAATAATTGCAAATTTTATTTTAGGAATAATAATGGCTTTACTTGGAACATTACCTGCATCTTCTTACTTTAAAGGTGATTCCAAGACCCCTGCTCAGGAGCAAAAAGCCGAGGGCTAAAGGCCCTGCACCTACTGACAATTTATAAATGATAATATGAATCAGATAAATCGCCCGGGTTACAACATTTAATAATGGCGATTTTTTT
>JAUZPX010000163.1 GCA_030705695.1 Bacillota bacterium | reverse complement strand
TAAGTTCTCCACGCATCACAAAAGAATATAATTTATCTGCCATATTTTCTCACCTAAATTAAGTGCTTTTGCAAGCTTTGAAAAATAGCATCATAAACAGCCATATTTGTAGTTTCTGGTAAGTGGATTTGAATGTTGTAATGAAGATTCATTTTTCCGTCTATATGTTTTGGTGGTTCAATGTTTTGCGAAGTTGTTGCACCTGTTTGAGCAACATTTTCTATACTTGTAGAATCTGTTGGAATCTTTTTGGTTTGATTTGAATTTTGAGTAGTTGACCAATCAGCAGCATCACACAATGCCTTAAATGTGTTAGCCATAAGTGTTATAGTATTGTCACTTTTTTGACCTTGAGTAAGAGTTTTTAATTTTCCTTTTAATTCATCAATCGATAATGTTTGAGCATCTTTGCGTAATGCAAAAAGATCTTCATATGCTTCTTGTATTCCTATTGCTAAAACTTTCCCTGTTTCTGATTGGTCTAAAAATTGATGATACCTTTGTGTTGGTACTGCATTTTCATCAAGTAAACCCAAAGCCTTAAAAACACTTATATATACGCGATCATTAGTGCTTTTATATCCCAAATCTTCTAGAAATTTGTTAGTCAACCGTTCAGGAGCCTTTGCGCTTACAAGAGAATTAATAATGCCTTGCAGATTTTTGGTGGTTTGCAAATATGCGCCAGTTAATGCCATAATCATTTTCCTTTCATACTTATTAATTTTCTTTTTGCAATTTTATGATAGATTATTAAATTCATCAATTATTATACTCTTCTCATGTTATTAATTGCATGTTTTAACATTCCAGTGTGCCTATTATCCACTATTTAATATACAGTATATTCTGTTTTTTGAAAATATTCAATACCCTGATTGAGATTTATTTTTTCATAATAAATCTCAAAAACTTGTAGCTACAAGTTGGAGGTGATGCTTTAGTTTTTAATTTTATAATATATACAATATGGCTACTACTCCCACTCAATAGTAGCAGGTGGTTTTGAGGTGATATCGTAAACAATACGGTTTACATGTTTAACTTCATTAATAATGCGGTTCGATATTTTAGCAAGGACATCATACGGAATCCTTGCCCAGTCGGCTGTCATAAAGTCTGTAGTTGTAACGCCTCGCAATGCGATAGTGTTATCATATGTACGCCCGTCGCCCATAACGCCAACGCTTCTGATTCCCGTTAAAACGGCAAAATACTGATGAATCGAGCGGTCAAGCCCTGCCAAAGCGATTTCCTCACGGAAAATTGCGTCGGCATCCTTTAAAATATCGAGCTTTTCGTTTGTAATGTCGCCGATAATACGAATAGCAAGTCCAGGACCCGGGAACGGCTGACGCCAGACAAGCTTTTCGGGGATATCAAGCTCTAAGCCGACTCTGCGGACTTCATCTTTAAACAAATCACGCAGAGGCTCAATAATGCCTGTAAATCCGATATCATCGGGAAGCCCGCCGACATTATGATGGCTTTTAATTACAGCTGCCTCCCCTATGCCGCTTTCAACAACATCGGGATAAATCGTGCCTTGGCAAAGGAAATCAACAGAACCGAGCTTCTTTGCCTCTTCCTCAAAGACACGAATAAATTCTTCGCCGATAATTTTACGTTTTTCTTCAGGCTCAGATACACATGCAAGCTTAGTTAAAAATCTATCTTGTGCGTTAACACGAATCAAATTCATATCGAATTGCTTACGGAAAACTTCTTCGACTTCATCGCCCTCATTTTTGCGGAGCAAACCGTGATCAACGAAAATGCAGGTTAATTTCTTGCCGATTGCCTTATGAACGAGCACAGCAGCAACAGAAGAATCAACGCCGCCCGAGAGTCCGCAGACAACAGTTTTATCGCCGACTTGCTGACGGATTTTCTCAATTTGCTCTTTTGCAAAGCTCGACATTATCCAGTCACCGGAGCAGCAGCAAACTTTAAATAAGAAATTGCCAAGTATCTCATTTCCCTGCTCAGTATGCTGAACTTCGGGATGAAACTGAGTAGCATATAATTTTCTGTTTTCATCGCCCATAGCAGCTACAGGACAAGTTTTCGAAGTAGCTAAAATCTTAAAGTTTTCAGGAGCTTTAGAAATATAATCAGTGTGGCTCATCCAGCAGATGCTTTCGCTCTTAATTCCGCTGAACAATGGGTTATCATTATTAAAATTAACAACGGTATTTCCGTATTCTTTTACAGTCGAGCTTTCAACAGTACCGCCAATCGCCTGAGCCATAGCCTGAGCACCATAGCAAATACCGAGAATAGGAATCCCTGCATCAAACAGCGCAGGATCGCACTTAGGCGCATTTTCTTCATAGACGCTGTTAGGTCCGCCCGAAAATATAATACCTTTATAATTTTTGCTTTTAATATCCGAAACAGATGTTTTATAGGATTTAATCTCGCAATAAACGTGCAGGTCACGTACTCGCCTTGCAATAAGCTGGCTATACTGACCGCCGAAATCCATAATTAAAACAGCTTCATTACTTGCATTCATCATTTAAATCCTCATTTATAAATTATGTTCTCACGTTTTGCACCATTTGATATGATACCGAAAGGAATTCCGATTTCCTGCTCTGCAAACTCGATATAATTTTTGCAGTTCTGCGGTAAATCATTGTAGTTTTTAATATTGCTGATATCGCATTTCCAACCAGGAAGCGTTTTAAGTATCGGTTTTGCTTTTTTAAGCTTTGTAGTTGACGGGAAATAATCGATTTTTTCACCGTCGAGCTCATAGGCAACGCACACAGGGATTTCATCGAGATAACCAAGAGCATCAACAACGGTAAATGCAACGCTTGTTGCGCCTTGAACCTGACAACCGTAGCGAGAAGCGACAAGATCAAGCCATCCCATACGTCTCGGTCTCCCGGTTGTGGCACCGTATTCTCCGCCGTCTCCGCCTCTGCGGCGTAATTCGTCTGCTTCTTCACCGAAAATCTCGCTAACAAATTCTCCTGCGCCAACAGCACTCGAATATGCCTTAACAACTGCAATAACTTCTTTAATTTCG
>JAUZPX010000162.1 GCA_030705695.1 Bacillota bacterium | reverse complement strand
ATATGTTAACGATGCATTCGGTACAGCTCACAGAGCCCATGCCTCAACAGCAGGCGTAGCAGCTTATTTACCAGCTGTTTGCGGATATTTAATTCAGAAAGAAATTACCGTTATGGGTGGTGCTCTGCAAAACCCGAAAAGACCGTTTGTCGCAATCCTCGGCGGAGCAAAAGTTTCAGACAAAATCGGTGTTATCAACAACCTCCTTGAAAAAGTAGACGTTCTTATCATCGGCGGCGGTATGGCTTATACTTTCATGAATGCACTCGGTTATTCTATCGGAACATCAATTTGTGAAGCTGATAAAGTAGAGCTTGCTAAAGATATGATGGTAAAAGCAAAAGAAAAGGGAGTAAAATTCCTTATCCCTGTTGATAATAAAATCGGCCGTGAATATGATCCAAATACAGAAGCAAAAGTTGTTGATTCAGACGCAATTGAAGATGGATGGATGGGACTTGATATCGGCCCGAAAACTCAGGAATTGTTTGCCGATGCAGTTAAAGGTGCAGGCACTGTCGTTTGGAACGGACCTATGGGCGTTTCCGAGTGGGACAACTTTGCCGCAGGTACAATTGCAGTAGCAAGAGCAGTTGCTGAAAGCGGAGCAGTTTCAATAATCGGCGGCGGAGATTCCGCAGCGGCTGTTGAAAAACTTGGCTTTGCAGAAAAAATGACTCATATCTCAACAGGCGGCGGAGCTTCCCTGGAATTCTTAGAAGGTCTTGAATTACCTGGAATTGCCTGCTTGAACGAGAAATAATAAGCATTCAATTTAATAAGTAAACAAAAAAGGGCGGCTCATCACATGAAAATAAGTGATGGGCGCCCAAACATATTATCTTGCGCATTTTACAGCTCACGATCTGCGCGCAAAAATACATATTTTGTGAGCAGAAGGGATAAATTCTATGAATAAGCAACTTAGAAAAGCAATTATTGCAGGTAACTGGAAAATGAATAAAACACCTGCTGAAACAACAAAATTAATCGAGGAAATTGCTCCTCTTGTAAAGAACGCAGACTGTACCGTTATCGCATGTGTACCATTCGTTGATCTTCATGCAGCTCAGGAAGCTGCAAAAGGAACAAATATCGAAATCGGTGCCGAAAATTGCCATTGGGCAACATCAGGTGCATTTACAGGAGAAATCTCTGCCGATATGCTTGCAAGCATGGGACTGAAGTATGTAATAATCGGTCATAGCGAGCGCAGACAGTATTTCGGTGAAACCGATGTAACTGTAAATAATCGTGTAAAAGCTGCTATTGCTGCAGGACTTACCGTAATTCTTTGTGTCGGCGAATTGCTTGAACAGCGTGAGCAGGGCATTACTTCCGAGATCGTTTCATTACAGACAAAAATTGCTCTTCAGGGAGTTTCCAAAGAGCAACTCTCCCAGATAGTTATTGCATACGAGCCTGTTTGGGCTATTGGTACAGGCAAGACCGCAACAGCCGATCAGGCTGACGAAGTTTGCGGCGTTATCCGTGATGTTATTGCTGAGATTTACGATATTGAATCAGCAGGCAAAATGACAATTCAGTACGGTGGCTCTATGAACGAGCAGAATGCTGATGAGCTTTTAAGTAAAATTCATGTTGACGGCGGATTGATCGGCGGTGCTTCACTGGTTGCAGAGAAATTTGCAAAAATCATTGAAGCTGCAAGTAAGTAACCATCGAGTTTTAGGAGATTAATCATGAAAAAACCTTTGATTCTGTTAATTATGGACGGATTCGGAATTAATCCGGATTCTTACGGTAATGCCATTAAGGCGGCAAAAACCCCGAATATTGACCGCTTGTTTACAAATAATCCTATTACTCAAATCGGTGCTTCTGGTATGGATGTAGGTCTGCCAAACGGACAGATGGGTAACAGCGAAGTAGGTCACACAAACATGGGTGCAGGGCGCATTGTATATCAGGAGCTTACAAGAATTACAAAGTCGATTGATGACGGCGATTTCTATACAAATCCTGCGCTTCTTAATGCTATAGATAATGCCAAAAAGAACGGCACTGCTCTTCATGTTGTCGGGTTGCTTTCCGATGGCGGTGTTCACAGCCATAACGAGCATCTCTATGCTATTTTGGAAATGGCAAAAAAGAACGGACTTGATAAAGTCTATGTTCACGGACTTCTCGACGGTCGTGATGTTCCTCCTACAAGTGGAAAAGAGTTTGTTGAAAAGTGTGTAGAAAAGATGTCTGAGATCGGTGTAGGCAAGCTTTCTACCGTTATAGGACGCTATTACGCTATGGACCGTGATAACCGTTGGGAGCGTGTTGAAAAAGCTTATGCCGCTATGGTATACGGTGAGGGCGTTGACGGCGGTGATGAGCCTGGACTCGCTGTTTCTCACTCGTATTTACAGGGTATAACAGACGAATTTGTTTTACCCACTGTTTTTAAAGATGGAGCTACAATTCAGCCAAATGATTCTGTAATTTTCTTCAATTTCCGTCCTGACAGAGCAAGAGAAATCACAAGAACTTTTGTTGACCCTGATTTTAACGGATTTGTACGTAAGAACGGATTTTTTCCGCTTACATATGTCTGTATGACACAGTATGACGCTACAATGCCTAATGTTGAGGTGGCATTTCATCCACAGTCACTCCAAAACACACTTGGCGAATATATAGCTAAGCAAAATTTGGAGCAGCTTCGTATTGCAGAAACTGAGAAATACGCTCATGTAACGTTTTTCTTTAACGGCGGTGTAGAACAGCCGTATGATAACGAGGACCGTGTGCTTGTTCCGTCACCGAAAGTTGCAACTTATGATCTTCAGCCTGAAATGAGCGCTTATGAGGTTACAGAAAAAGCGGTTGAACGTATTGAGAGCGGTAAATATGATGTTATTATATTAAATTTTGCCAACTGCGATATGGTAGGGCATACAGGCGTTTTTGATGCAGCAGTAAAAGCTGTCGAAGCAGTTGATACATGCGTTGGACAAGTTACAGATGCAATTGCGAAAATGGGTGGTATAGCGCTTATTACCGCAGACCACGGCAACGCGGATAAAATGCTTGAAGAAGACGGATCTCCGTTTACAGCACATACGACAAACCCGGTTCCGTTTTGTGTGGTTGGATATCCATGTACGCTCAGAGAGGGCGGAAGACTTGCGGATAT
>JAUZPX010000161.1 GCA_030705695.1 Bacillota bacterium | reverse complement strand
TTGAAACCGAAAAGAATAATCGCAAGTCGTATGAAAAAGTTGGCATGGAACTTCAGCAACGCGATGGTTTCGAATTCGATTTTGATTTTGCCCTCATTGAGAGTATCGTTGGAATTAAGCTCGCTACAGCATACAAGTCTTTTATGTGGAAGCTGTGCTATTTCTGAAGTAGCCGCTCCCGTTTTTTCAAAACTTGTAATTACCCTTGCAGGTATTACTGCTGCGTAATCATGCATAATGTACCGAACCAATGCCAAAAGGGTGCTTTTTCCGTTTGCGCCGCTTCCATAATAAAAATCTACAGTTTGTTCTTTTGTTTCACCTGTCAAGCAATACCCAAGCTCACTTTGCATGTACTTTATCATTCTCTCTTCTTGAAAGGTATCCTGCAAAAACTGTTCAAAATGGTCTGATTTTGATGACTTGTCATACTGGAACGGGATCATCATTGTGATGAAATCTTTTCTGCTGTGCTTTTGAAGCTCTCCTTTTCTTAAATCAATCGTACCATTAAGCACATTTAGCAGATGCCTTTTAGTATCAAATTTTGAATCCTCACAATAAACATGGCTCTTGATACCCTCAATAACCGCTCTAATGTCATGCTGGTTACAGCATTTCTGTATGTGAGATTTCAAAGCGTCATTGTTCTTAATCCCACAGTTCTTTTTCAGCATCTTCCTTGTGTAATCCCGTCTTGCTCGCATGGCAATTTGAACCCATAGCTGAATTCTTTTTTCCTTGTCCTCGCGCCATAAACGCCCTGTCCAATAATAAAATGATTGCTTGTCACGGTTGAACAGGACATACTCTCCGAAAATGTCAAGGAAACAATCAATATTTCCTGCATCGTCTGTCGTATAGTCAAGAACCTTTTCCTTTATACTGCTCTTCTTTGCATCTAATTCAATCTCGAACTGTTTTGATAGCGATACCATATATCCATTGACATTCCGACCATGTACTACGTTTTTGTCTGTGCTTCCATTAAAATTAGGGTTGCTCATAATATAATCCTCCAAAATAATTTTTTGCAATTAACGATACGGTTTCATTATTGAAGTTTTTTTATAAAGTGATATAAGAAATTTAGTTAATTTATTATATCCGTATAAATAATTTTGGGCTTTTGCTTGTAATTCAATAATTGCGGTCTAATGGTTTCCGAAGCTTAGGCTTCGTATTCATGCAATTATTTTATAAATAATGTAGGTATAATTTTCATTATAGTCATTAAGTAGGGTATCGTTAATTACAAGCTAATTATATAACGGATAAGAGTTCTGCACCGGACGATTTGGTGGGAACTTATAAATAAAAAATTTGGAGGTTTTTATGGGACGTGGAAAAAGCACAAGCGATTCTAAACCCGCTTATTCCGACGAAAAAAACGCTGCTGTTGACAATAATGTTTTTATGTCAAAGCAAAGTATTTTGACAAAGGATATGCGTGAGGAAGAGGCAAGAAATGATGGTTCAGAAGTTAAAAAAGAAGCATATGACAAGCACGGGGCCAAATTTTATACAAAATGCTTTACCAACTCATCTAACAAAGTGAAGCTGACACGAATCGTCACTACAATAAAAGGCAAAGATGCGACAGATAAATTTTATACATTTGTGAGTGAATATGAAAAAAACAACGACATAAAGCTTGCCGCTGTTTCAAAGGAAGAACTGTTGTTCAGATTTCTTGATTATGTTGAACAAAACAATGCTGTTCTTGAGGTTGAAGACGATTCAGGGCAGTTTCTTACATATAGATTCAAATGCCCTGTATTAAAATTGTATTTATACAAGGCATTTTATCCACGCATTTTCGATTATACTTTAAACGAGGACAATACGCTACATTTTAGAAGCGAATATATAAAACACAATTTCGAAAACATCTATCAGCAGATAGAGGAGCTTGCAAGAATTATAGTATATGATGCTACAATAATCGCTGTATCAGATACCTGTGCTGATATCTTTAATACTATGAAGCGCTCTTGTGACATCTCAATACTCCCAAACGATACTTTTGAGGATTTTAAATTTCATCTAGAAAATCAGCTTAATGATATGAAAAGAAACGACTCCAGATGGGGTGTCTTAAGATATTTTATACCAAGCATTTTTTTCTTTACTAAACATTACGGATATGTTTACCGCGACCGAGACCCTGAAACAAAGAGAATAATCTCACTCTTAAACTCTAATACATTTTACCGTGGCAAAAGAGGTGACGAAAGCCGAGCGGGCTTACCAGTGGCAAATAACGAATGTGTGGGTATTCTTAGAACAGAAGAACGCTTTACAAAATTGCTTAATCTACACTATGTAAACAAGCGTTCCCATCTGCTTGACCTTATCCTAATGAAAAATAACCGTGGTTTTGCGCCATATCTCATAAGCGGTATTCTTACAAAACAGCATATAAATGATATGATAATTAAAAATGCCGAAACACTAGGCCTAAATATTAAAGGCAGTAAATTAGATTTAACCTCCATATACAACAATCCAAATTGCATCCTTTATAATCTCAATTCACGAGATTATGAAATAATTGATTATGTAATTACAAGAGCCGCATCATCTATGCGCTCATATTATTTACCTGAGTCTTTTACTCCCCAAAAGCTATTCGGGTTTATTGAATGGATGAATACCGAAAAAAACTCGGAAATATTCGGCAAAAAAATTACACCAACAAGAGTTGATGATATACACAATGTTGATTATAGCGAGATTATGGAGTTTGAATTGAAAAACATAGAAGGTGACAGGTTGACAGGTTTTGACCAAACTTTGGAATAATAGGTCTCCTAATTTATATTGAAGTTTAGCTGTAACCCTGCACCCTGTCACCGATATTTATCCGAATCGTCTGTAAAAGGTGCTTTTGCTTACGCCAAGCCTTTTCATGGCGGCAGTTGCGGTTATCTCGCCGCTGTACCATTTTTTAATGACAGTATCACAATCGGACGGAAGCTCTTTTGGCTTCCGTCCTTCATATTTGCCCTGCAGCTTTGCTATAGAAATACCCTCCTGTTGTCTGGAAAGAATGTATTCTCGTTCCAGTTCTGCCACCGCTCCAAACACCGTAAGCATAAATTTGCCCGTAGAGGTGGAGGTATCAATAGCTTCTTTTTTGCTGATGAACTCAACCTCTTTCTCAGAAAGCTGTTCAATCAG
>JAUZPX010000160.1 GCA_030705695.1 Bacillota bacterium | reverse complement strand
TTAATTCGGTTTTCAGCTCCGTTTTGGCCGATTTATTGACGACGGCTTTCTTCTGGCTGGACACAACTCTCTTTTGGGCGGACTTGATATTTGCCATTATATTGACTCCCTTTCGTTATAAACAATTTTAAGCGCTGTTTCGGGTGGTTTTGCTCTCGAATCCGACTCCCGGGGAGAACGCCACTCCCTTCAACATTGAGTTATTATATCATACCAAAGTACCTTTTGCAAGCGTTTTTTTGCAATTTGCGGACTTGCTGTGCATATAGTTAAGAGTATAAGCTTGGTTTGCACAAGTTCCCTTGAACACCGTTCTGGTGAGAAAGGATGGCATATCGATGTTGACTTTTTTGGGCATACCGCTCTCTGCGCTCTTTTTCCTTGCACTCTATATCAAGGATAAAAATGCATTCGCACCGCCGCTTTCCGCCGCCAAGGAGTATGACTGCCTTCGGCGCATCGAAAACGGCGATAAGGGTGCGCGAAACGAGCTGATCGAACATAATCTGCGGCTCGTGGCGCACATCGCCAAAAAATTTGCCCCCTATCCCCCCGATCAGGAGGATTTAATCTCGATCGGCACCATCGGTCTGATTAAAGCCGCCGACAGCTTTGAGCGCAAAAAGGACTTTCGCTTTTCTACATACGCTTCCAAATGCATCACCAATGAGATTTTAATGCACTTTCGGTCCATCCGCAAGTGTTCCAACGACGTCTCGCTGTTTGATCCGGTCGAAACCGAATCCGGCAGCGGCAGCGTTCAGATTATCGACACGCTGACTTCGGATTTCGATCTTGAAGACACGGTACAGCTCAAACTTGATGTGCAGCGTCTTTACGATGCGCTCTCCGCGCTGGATGAGCGCAGTCATCGCGTGATTTTGCTGCGGTACGGACTGGCGGGAAACGCCCCTCTGACCCAGTCCGAGATCGCCGCGCAGCTCGGCATCTCGCGCTCCTATGTCTCGCGCATCGAAAAAGCCGCGCTTGAAAAGCTGAAAGGAGCGCTGTGAAAATATAAATTCTCTATATCCCAAATGAACTTACAAACTCCTTGATCTTTTTATATACTCCATCACTTAAATTCGGATATTGCTCAAGAACACTGTTAACCCATTCTGGACCGTGTTTTCCTATTTCTTTAATAAAGTACTCTAATTCTCCACAAGGAACGATAAATATTCCTTGCTGCTTAAGTGATTCATCTAATCTTTTGTAAGCAGTTGTTGCATCACCTGATGGTATTGCGCTAATCCCATTTTTCTTTAATTCTTCCCACTCTTTTGCTGGTTTTAGAATATCTTGTATATATTGTACATCATTTTTATTTATGTACTTTTCAGTATTTGCATCTAGTACCTTTTTAATATTTTTTAATACTTCTGTTTTTTCTCGATCCTTTTTTGCATTGTCAATATTAGATATAAAAATATTATAGTCCTTTTCAAATAGATCCCATGTGCCCCCACTACTTTCAACAATTCTTCTAAAAATATCTTTATCATTAAGAGCATCAAAATCTACAACTACTTTGATATTTAAAGAAAGTAACTTTAAGGCTTTTATAACCTTATACATTCTTTGTTTTCCACCACAATGCAAAAATAATGTTTCATTATACCGCTTTTCTTCCTCTTTGAGAAATGAATTAATTATTGAGTACATTTTGCAATCTGAATCGCTTTCACAAAGTACAACCGAATTATGAAACATCCCATTCATTGTTTCGGAATGTCTTAATAAAGAGTCAGACCATATAGTTTTCATATCATCATTATTCAGTATTGAAAATGAATTCTCATCATCTTTACGTGTAATCCGAATTATTTTAACTCTATCAGGGCATACATCAAGCAATCCTTTGATTATGTCTTGGCTATGAGTAGAAATAAAAGCTTGCTGATCACTTTTTAATGTCTCGCCAATAATTCTACCCATGATATTCGCTTGTGGCGGGTGTAAAAAAGATTCAGGTTCGTCGATTAAGAAAACGCAATAATAATAAATCATTAAACTCAAAAGTATACCTGTAAAACTACGAACACCATCACCTTGTTGATGAATTTGTTTATATTTTAATAGCATCTCTCCATATTCTTGAACATATTCAGTACTATCCTCTAGGCTATTTATGATGTTAACACGATCCCCAAATACAAGTGGTATAATTTTTCCATATAACAAATTTGGGTAAATTGATTTTCCAAAAGCTCTTTTAAAATTCTCAGACAAGTTTTTTCGACATTTTTGATCGTAAGCAACATAATGAATTGGATGTCGCTTAGGTTCGTCTCTTATTATTGCATCTGCGGGATTGCATATTAATAATCGTTGTTCTGTATCAAGATAAGTAACGAATACTTCACGTTCAGAGTTAAAAGTACTAAATTCATGTGACAATTCTAGAACCTTTGAATCAAAATTAAACCTATAACCCCTATATTCAATGCGGTCTGTTCGTTTATTAGCTTGTGTTATTTGGTTTAAAAGGTCATAAACTAAACCGATATTGCTTTTTATTACTTTTATATTTTTAATGATAATTGTAGGTTGTTCCGCTTCGCATAATGTATAAATATCTTTAAGTGCTTGACTTTTACCTACATTATTAGGGCCAACAAAAACCAATATTTCATTTTGCTTAATTGGTATTGACTTTCCATTATTGAATGTAATTTCGGAAATATATCCTCCTGCTTTACTCAATGTTTCATCTATATTTGCGTTTCCCATTTTATTACCTCGTTTTACTGAAATTTCTTTTAAGTTTACTACATTAAATTTACAATTTCAAGTTTTTTATTATATACTTGACAGATTTTTCATCTTGTGTTATGATGCAATCGGTCTGAAAGACGACCGAAATTTTTTAAGGAGGTCAGAAATATGCGGCAAGGTCTGATGAACAACACCATCAATAAAAATAAGACCTGCCTGCGGAACGTCTGACTGCCGGCCTGTCTGCGGTTCATCCGTCCTGACAGGTTTACGTTTGAGTAATCGCCGCGGCTAAACCGCGGTTTTTTATTTCCCCGGCAATCATCTTCCCCGTGCAGGTGCAACGGGGGTACAATTGAATATAAAAAAAATCATCAATCTCGGCATCTTGGCGCACGTCGATGCCGGGAAGACCACGCTGACCGAGGCGTTTTTAATGCACAGCGGCGTGAAATCCGGCATGGGG
>JAUZPX010000016.1 GCA_030705695.1 Bacillota bacterium | reverse complement strand
GGTTGCTCGTCGATCTATGGCGGCAACCTGCCGACTACGCCGTACACGGTCAATAAGGATGGGCGTGGTGTCGCCTGGTCGAACTCGCTGTTTGAAGACAACGCTGAGTTCGGTTTGGGAATGCGTCTGGCGCTGGATAAGAAGAACGAGTTCGCCCGCGAGTTGTTGGTTCGTTTTGCCGGTCAGTTGCCGGAAGAGCTGGTGAAGGCGATTCTTACGGCGGACCAGAGCAGCGAGGGTGGAATTCAGGCTCAGCGTGCGCGTGTCGCCGAGCTCAAGAAGCTTCTGGCGGGGCGTCCGGAGGCGGGCGAGTTGCTTGGCTTGGCGGATGCTCTGGTGAAGAAGACGGTCTGGATCGTCGGCGGCGACGGATGGGCCTATGACATCGGTTACGGTGGCCTGGATCACGTGCTTGGCAGCGGACGCAACGTCAACATCCTGGTGCTCGACACGGAGGTTTACTCCAACACCGGCGGTCAGGCCTCCAAGGCGACGCCGCGTGCGGCGGTAGCCAAGTTTGCCGCCGCCGGTAAGTCTCGTCCGAAGAAGGATCTGGCGTTGATGGCCATGCACTACGGGGCCGTCTATGTCGCCCGTGTGGCTTTGGGGGCGAATGACGCGCAAACGTTGAAGACCTTCCTTGAGGCGGAGGCCTATGACGGTCCGTCGATCATCATTGCCTACAGCCACTGCATCGCGCACGGTTTCGATCTGGTGCATGGACTCGATCAGCAGAAGCTGGCGGTGCAGGCTGGGCACTGGCCGTTGTTCCGCTATAACCCCATGTTGATCGAGGAAGGGAAGAATCCGTTCACTCTCGACAGCAAAGCTCCGACACAAAGCTACCGTGACTTCATCATGAGCGAAGTTCGTTATAATTCTCTGTCACGCTCCTTCCCAGAAAGAGCCGAAAAACTCTTTGTAGAAGCCGAGAAACAAGCAGCAGAGAAATTTGAGCATCTTGAGAAACTCAAGAATCTTTACGAGAACGAATAATCAACTCTTTATAAAACAAGCGCCGAGATTAATTTCTTGGCGCTTTTATTTTTGTTTTATGTATAATTCTTCCGTTTTATGGAAAAAATACTTTTAAAAATGAAAGGAGATGATTTTTTGCCAAAAGACAGTCAACCCGACAACAAGCAAACCCGAGAGGAAAAAGCAAACGGTCAAACACCATTAACCGAAGAAAACCACAATCAGCACAACAACACGAAAAAGCAATCCACGGAAGGAAATGATGTTTGATGGCTAAATCAAGCGCATATTTTCTTGTGGATAACGCAGGCGACAAGCATACTTCAAAGGCAATTAAAGAAAATGTAGGTAAGCTGCACGGCGTTATATCTGTCAGCATTGCAGACGACGGTGAAACCGTTGCAGTCGATTACGACACAACCGGCGTTACCACAGACCGAATTGAAAAGCAGTTTGAAAATCTCGGGCTTTCTTCCCAGCTAAAGACTGTTGACGAGCACATTATGTAAAAGGGCGGCAAACATTTTCGTTTGCCGCCGCTTTTTTATTACTTTTTATATGGTTCTTTAATGTTTGTTCTTCCAGTTAAATAATCCACGCTTGTTTTGTAAAAATCTGCAATTTCAGATAATATTTCAATAGGTATGCCTCTGTCTCCGTTTTCATAGTTTCTATATGCACTTCTTGAAATATGCAGGTAATCCGCCAGATTTTGCTGAGTATAATCATTATCCTCACGCATTTCTTTCAGCCTTAAACAAAACATTTTGCTCACCTCAAAAATATTATATTTTGATACAATATGAGCCATTGACATTCGGCTCAATTTGTGCCATTATATTTATGAGGTGATAATAATGAATGACATATTTAATAAAATGTTTCTTGATGACTGCTTGGAAAAATCTGATTATTCAGAGGAAAATGAGAGAATTCTTACAATTGAAGCGGAATTGCGTGAAGGCTTAAGCCCTTATGAAAAAGAGCTGCTTTTGCAAATTCATAACGATTTTACTATGATTCAGGGAAAAACCGAAATGGAATGCTTTTCAAGAGGACTTAAAATGGGAATAAGTGTGATTATTGAAATCTTATACAAATAAAAGAAAAAAAGCAGCAAAATGAAAAAACCTTTCACCTTGCTGCTTTATAAATAATATTCGGATGTTATTTCAGAGCATCAATTGCGGCTTCTATAAGCGCAATTTTTTCCCTCTCTCGGGCTGCCTGCTCTTTAACGGTTTCAATAACATTTTGCGGCGCTTTGCTTACAAAGCCTGCGTTGTTAAGCTTGCCTTCGTCCTGAGCAAGAAGCTTTTTGGTCGCTTCAAGTTCTTTGTTAAGACGGGTTAGCTCGGCTTGCTTGTCGACAAGCTCTTCCATTGGAATGTACATTTTTGCGTCAGCCGTTACAATAGTTACAGCGCCGTCAATCTGGAAGCTGTCACCAACGATAACTTCGCTTGCAAAGCCAAGCTTGCAGATAAAGCTCTTGCCGTTTTCAAAAATCTGCTTAACATTTGTAGCAATATAGACTTTTGCTTTCTTTGACGGCGGAACGTTCATCTCGGCACGGCGGTTACGGATAGCACGAATAGCCTCCATAACGCTTTCCATTTCGTTTGCGGCATCGGGGTAGCTGTTTTCTTCTTTATATTCAGGGAATTTCGCCAGAAGAAGCGCTTCAGCTTCGTTTTCATGAGGAAGCGTCTGCCAGATTTCCTCTGTAATAAACGGCATGAACGGATGAAGCAGTCTAAGCGTTTGGTCAAGCACATAAACAAGCACCTGACGTGCGTTTTGAGCCGATTCACCCTCGGACATCAATCGGGATTTTGCAAGCTCGATATACCAGTCGCAGTAGCAGTCCCACATAAAGTCGTAAAGCTTCGCGGCGGCAACTCCAAGCTCGAATTTATCGAGGTTTTCGGTAACTTCTTTAATAACATCGTTTAAAGTATGAACGATCCATTTATCTTCGGTAGTAAGCGTTTTCGGAAGCTCGATTTTTACGTCATGATCATCGATATTCATATGCACAAATCTGGAAGCATTCCAGATTTTGTTGCAGAAATTACGGGTAGATTCGACACGTTTACTGCTAAAACGCATATCATTTCCCGGGGAATTACCCGTAACAAGGAAGAACCTGAGCGCGTCCGCACCGTATTCGCTTATAATTTCGAGAGGATCAATGCCGTTACCTAACGATTTAGACATCTTCACGCCGTTTTCATCACGGAGAATGCCGTGAATAAATACGGTATCGAAAGGAGTCTGCCCCATTTGCTCAACGCTTGAGAAAATCATTCGGGCAACCCAGAAAAAGATGATATCATAACCAGTAACAAGCGTGTTTGTCGGGAAGAAATAATCAAGCTCAGGGGTTTTGTCGGGCCAGCCAAGCGTAGAAAACGGCCACAAAGCAGAGCTGAACCAGGTGTCCAGCGTATCTTCGTCACGCTTAATATTTTTGCTGCCGCAATGTGCGCAGGAATCGGGATTTGTACGGCTGACGGTTATTTCGCCGCAATCGGCGCAGTGCCATGCAGGAATTTGATGTCCCCACCACAGTTGACGGGAAATACACCAATCCTTAATATTATTCATCCAGTTAAAGTAGATTTTATCAAAACGCTCGGGAACAAACTTTGTTTTGTCTGTTTTCACTACATCAATAGCAGGCTCGGCGAGCGGCTTCATTTTTACGAACCACTGTTTCGAGATTTTCGGCTCTACAACTGTCTTACAACGATAACAAGATCCAACATTATGCTTAATATCTTCGACCTTTTCTAAATAGCCGCCGTCCTCTAAGTCTTTAACGATTATTTTTCTTGCTTCAAAACGGCTTAACCCCTTGTATTTTCCTGCATTTTCGTTCATAATAGCATTATCATCCATTACATTGATGATAGGCAAATTATGGCGCAAGCCGACTTCAAAGTCGTTAGGGTCGTGGGCAGGTGTTATCTTAACTACGCCCGTTCCGAATTCAGGCTCAACGTAAGTATCTGCAACAATTGGAATTTCTCTGTTAACAAGCGGTAAAATAACGGTTTTGCCTACTAAATCCTTATAACGCTCGTCGTCAGGATGAACAGCAACTGCTGTATCACCAAGTAAAGTTTCGGGGCGAGTCGTTGCAAGCGACACAAAGCCGCTGCCGTCTGAAAGCGGATACCTTAAATGCCAGAAATGGCCGTCATGCTCTGCAAAATCAACTTCCGCGTCAGAAATCGACGTACAGCAATGCGGACACCAGTTTATAATACGCTCGCCACGGTAAATAAGACCTTTTTCGTAAAGGCGCACAAAGACCTCGTTTACAGCCTTATTACAGCCCTCGTCCATAGTAAAACGTTCACGCTGCCAGTCGCATGAAGAGCCGAGTTTTTTAAGCTGATCGACAATTCTTCCGCCATAGACACGTTTCCACTCCCAGGCACGCTCTAAAAATTTCTCACGGCCCAAGTCTTCCTTGCTGATTCCTTCTTTACGCATTGATTCGACAATTTTCGCTTCCGTAGCAATAGCGGCATGATCCGTACCGGGAAGCCAAAGCGCGCAGTAGCCCTGCATACGGCGGAAACGGATAAGAATGTCCTGAAATGTTTCGTCAAGGGCATGTCCCATATGCAGCTGGCCTGTAATGTTTGGCGGCGGCATAACGATTGTGTAAGGCTTTTTATTTTTATCTATTTCAGCATGAAAATAATTACCTTTGATCCAGAAATCGTAAATTCTGTCTTCCACTTCTAAAGGATCATAGGACTTTGCCATTTCCTTCTGCATTATATATCTCTCCTTGTTGAGTTGAATACTAACTTTTATTATCTCATTCCCTGATTATTTTGTCAATTATTATACACATTTTTTGTAAATTTGATTTAGACAAAAAATATTTTCTTAGAAATCATTTTATAAATATTTTTTGATAATTTCTTATTTTAACAAATTTAACATATTTTGACAAAAAACGTAGGATTTTTGCCGTTTTCCAGTGGAATTTTGTCACTCAAAAGTATTTTCTTTAGGCAATTAGCCTATAATAATGATTAAATAGCAGTAGTCTGTATATCTGCTATATTCTGTATATGATGGTTGGTGAAATACCATGCCAAGTAAACTTGGTGCAATTTTAAGACGATTCCGTGAGAATTGTGAACTTACGCAACTTCAAGTTGCAAATGCGCTGCAAATTGACCGCTCTACTTACACATGCTATGAAACCGGTAAGACCGCTCCCAGTATCTCTACTCTATTGCAACTGTCCAAAATTTTTAACACTTCGTATTCGGAGCTCCTTGAAGAGCTTGACGCAGATACGGCAAGTGTTGCTGTTGCGGACGCTATTACCGAACGCCGTAGCAAATCAGAAGCCATTGTAAGTTCCAGAAGTCTACAGGAAAAAATTTATGACCTAAGCCACATTGAAAAAGACTTGCTCATTCGCTTCCGTCTCTTAAGCAATAAAGAGAAAGAAGAATTTATTCAAAGCCTTTTGAGCAAATCGAACCTCTGAAAAATTATAATTTAAGGTTTTACTTTACTTTTTTAATTCCTTGTGTTATAATCATTCACTAGCGACGCCTTTCACGGATTTTGGAGTAAGCCCAATGGGATCTTCACCTTCCTCTTTCTGAGATTGGCGTTTATTTATCTAATTACTTAAAAAGGTGGAATCATTATGTTAAAAGAAGAAAAACAAGCCATTATGCAAGAACACGCAACGCATGAGGGCGACACCGGTTCGCCGGAAGTTCAAATCGCACTGCTCACAAAGAGAATCAATGATCTAACCGAGCACCTTAAAATCCACAAAAAAGATCATCACTCACGCAGAGGTCTTTTGAAAATGGTAGGACAAAGAAGAAGTCTTCTTAACTACCTCATTAAAGTTGATATCGAAAGATATCGTGCTATCATTGCAAAACTCGGAATCCGTAAATAATAACGCTATGGCAGACGGCGGTATCGCCGTCTGTTTTCCGTTTTTTATTTTGTATTTCCTAATCGTGAACAAGCCTTTAATTGCAGGCTGTATTGCACGATTTTAGCAGTGAAACGGGTATTTATACATTATGAATATCGGTTTTATTGCTAAAAAAAGTGCCTGCCTGCAAAAAAATAAAAACAAAACAGGAGGAACTTTTTTTATGTTTGAAAACTTTAAAGTGTTTGAAACCGATTTTGCCGGTCGTCCGTTAATTATCGAGACAGGTAAAATTGCTCAGCTTGCAAACGGCAGCTGCTTTGTTCGTTACGGCGAGACTGTCGTTAACGTCGCTGTTACCGCATCTGAGAAACCTAGAGACGGAATTGACTTTTTTCCTCTTTCCGTTGATTTTGAGGAAAAACTTTATTCTGTAGGTAAAATCCCGGGCAGCTTTTTAAAGCGTGAGGGACGTCCCAGCGATAAGGCTATCCTTGTTTCCAGAGTTATTGACAGACCGATTCGTCCGCTGTTCCCAAAAGATATGCGCAACGACTGCTCGGTTGTATGTACTGTTATGTCAGTAGATCCTGATTGCTCCCCTGAAATTGCTGCTATGGTAGGAACATCAATTGCTCTTTCCATATCTGATATCCCATGGAAAGGTCCGATTTCAGGCGTAAGCGTCGGAATGATCGACGGCGAATATATTATTAACCCAACCGAAGCTCAAAAAGCAATCTCGAAGATGGCTGTAACAGTTGCTTCAACAGAAAACAGAATTGCTATGATTGAGGCAGGTGCCGACATCGTTACCGATGAAGAAATGTATAACGGAATTATGGCAGGTCATGAAGCAAATCAAAAAATCATTAAATTCATTAAAGAAATCCAGGCTGAAATCGGAAAACCTAAATTCTCATATCCTTCAAACGAACCAGATCACGATATGTTTGAGGCAATAAAGGATTTTGCATCCGATGATGTTAAATTTGCACTTGATACAGACGATAAGAGAATCCGTGAAGAGCGTCTTCGCCCTGTATATGAAAAAGTGCATGCAAAATTTGATGAGATTTACCCTGACTGCGCCGCAAAAATTGATGAGTGCATGTACAAGACTCAAAAATATATTGTTCGTCGTTGGTTATTAGATGAGCAAAAACGTGTTGACAGCCGTGGAATGGATCAAATGCGTCCGCTCGCATCTGAAGTTTCGCTGCTCCCACGTGTTCATGGCTCAGGCCTTTTCACAAGAGGACAAACTCAGGTTCTTACAATTGCTACTTTGGGTCCTGTAAGCGACCAGCAAATGCTTGACGGTATCGACAGTGAAGAATATAAGCGTTATATGCACCACTATAATTTCCCGTCATATTCCGTAGGTGAAACACGTCCTTCCAGAGGTCCTGGACGCCGTGAAATCGGCCATGGTGCTCTTGCAGAAAAAGCACTCGTTCCGGTTATCCCGCCTGTTGAGGAGTTTCCATACGCTATGCGCCTTGTTTCAGAAGTTGTTTCTTCAAACGGTTCAACATCTCAAGGCTCAATCTGTGGTTCAACACTTGCTCTTATGGACGCAGGTGTTCCGATTAAAGCACCTGTTGCAGGTATTTCATGCGGACTTATTACTGAAGGCGACCGTTGGATGACCATGGTTGATATTCAAGGCTTAGAAGACTTTTTCGGAGATATGGACTTTAAAGTTGCAGGTACAAAAGAAGGCATAACTGCCATTCAGATGGACCTTAAAATTGAAGGTCTAACACCTGAAATGGTTAAAGAAGCTCTTGAGAAAACTCATAAAGCAAGAAATTATATTCTTGACGAAATTATGCTGAAAGCTATTCCAGAATCAAGAAAAGAGCTTTCAAAATATGCTCCGAAGATGCTTTCAACAAATGTTCCTGTTGACAAAATCCGTGAGGTCATCGGTTCAGGCGGTAAAGTTATTCAAAAGATTTGTGCCGAGTGCGAAGTTAAAATCGACATTGAAGATGACGGCAAGGTCTTTATTTCTGGCATCGACATTGAAAATTGCAAACGTGCACTTTCTATTGTTGAAACTATTGCAAACGATCCAGAGCCAGGTGAAATTTATAAAGGCAAAGTTACACGTATTATGGATTTCGGTGCGTTTATCGAAATTGCTCCGGGAAAAGAAGGCTTATGCCATATTTCTCATCTTGATGTTAAGCGCACAGAGAAAGTAACCGACGTTGTAAACGTCGATGACATTGTTCTTGTAAAGGTTCTTGAAGTTGACGATCGTGGAAGACTCAATCTTTCTCGCCGTGAAGCTCTTATTGAAGTTGAAGGACTTGTTCCTGAAAACGAACTTACTCCACGTAAGCCGTTTGCTCCGCGCAATAACAGCCGTGACGATCACCGCGGTGGATTTAGACACAACGATAAACGGTAATTTATTTTAATAAACATTTACTAAGAGTTACGAAAGTTTTTCGTAACTCTTTTTTTAATTTATAGTTCTAAAAGTATGTCGTTTTCAAACACGTCATAATATATCCGATAAAAATTCACAGCATTTTAATAATCTGAATTTTTCTTGCTTTTGTTGTTTATTTTACATAAAAAACCCAACATAACTTCATACAATAATACGACATTATTATTCTAATTTCGCAATATGATTTTATTAAAAGGATTATAATTAATTAGCAAAATAATATACGGCTGTAAACGTTTGCACTCGCCTTAGGATCGGGCGCAAACATCTCATCAAAAGATTTTAGGAGGTTTTTATTTTGGCAAAGTTATTTAATCATAAGCTTTATATTAAAGCTGGCTGCGTAGTCTTGTCGCTGTGCATGATTCTTACGTTTGTGGGAATACATCAGCTCGGCGTTCAGGCTGCGGGAACAACAAACACAACAGCATCATCTACTTATACTGTCCCGAATTATGGGCTTGCAACAAATGTACAGGATGGCGTTATCCTGCACTGCTGGAACTGGTCCTATAACAACATTAAAAACTTCATGCCGCAAATTGCTGCGGCAGGCTATTCGGCTATTCAAACATCTCCTGTTACTCAGCCGAAAGATTTCTATTATAACGGCGTAAATTACAGTAATGTCGGTACTCCGAACGGAACTGGAGGAACTGACGGAAACTGGTGGAAAGAATACCAACCTGTTTCTGAAAGTATCGATGACAACGGCCTTTCCTGGTACGGTTCAAAAGCCGATTTTGTCAACATGTGCAACGTAGCTCATCAATACGGCGTAAAAGTCATCGTTGATATAGTTGCAAATCACATGGGTAACATTAAAGGCTGGATTAACAACATCAGCGACGTTTCTCCGCAAGTAGGTCAATACTGCAATCCTGCTTTACTTACAGACGCAACCTACTGGCATAACAATAGTTTGCAAGTATGGATGAGCGATGGACGTCAAGATCTCACTCAAGGTACATTGGGTATGCCCGACCTTAACACTCAAGACAAGAGAGTTCAGAATATGATTTTGAATCTTTTAGATGAGTGTGTTGATGCTGGCGCAGACGGATTCCGATTTGACGCTGCAAAACATATTGAAACTCCTCAGGACGACGCTTCATTTGCAAGCGATTTCTGGCCTACAGTATTAAACGGAGTAAAAGCACATTCTCCTCGTCCACTATGGTTCTATGGCGAAATCCTGAACACAGTTGGTACAGGATTCAGTATTAACAATTATACTCAGTATATGTCTGTTACAGATAATGCAACTGGCGACAATAGACGTAACGATATCCGCTATGGAAACGCAGGAAGCGCAGCTAACAGCGGTATGTCATACGACCCGAAAAAAACTGTTTTGTGGGATGAATCCCATGATACTTATATGGGTGGAGGTTCCTCTTATTTGGCAACCGATACCATGATAAAACAAACATGGGCGCTTGTTGCCACACATGAATATGCAACTGCTCTCTTCTTTGCCCGTCCGTATTATTCAACACAGATTCTTAATTCCGACGGCAGCCCTATTAGCAGTAAAACCTCTCCCCAAACAATGATGGGCGATGTAGGCACTATGACTTGGTGTGATCCGTCTGTTTCGGCTGTAAATAACTTCCACAACTACTTTATCGGTAAAAGCGAAAGTTATGGAAGTAGCGGCCATGTGGTTTACAATGTCCGTGGAAATGCCGGTATTGTTCTTGATAAACTCGATGGCCCGGGTGCTGTATCCGTTCCATGCGGAAGTATGCCGAACGGCACTTATACAGATCAAGTAACAGGTAACACATTTACTGTATCTGGCGGAAATATTTCGGGAACAATCGCAAGCTCTGACGGTATCGCTGTTGTTTACAATCGTACCGCAATGCCAACAAGCAGCATTTCTGTTCCAGGCGGTAACTTTTCAACCGATACTTTATCTTTAACACTTGGCTTGAAAAATGCAACATCAGGCACATATCAGATTAACGGCGGCGCTGTTACACCATATACAGACGGTACACAAATTACAATCGGAAGCGGAGTTGCCTATGGTTCTTCAATCGTAGTTACAATGACTGCATCCGACGGTACCAATACAATAACAGAACCTTTTACTTTCACAAAGGCAGCGGCTGCCACTATTGCAACAGTGGCTCCTACAAGTCCATCGACAGGTCCGACTTCTCCGCCTGCAACTTTACCGGTAGGTACAGGTGTTAATGTTTATTTTGACAACAGCACTTCTAGCTGGTCAAATGTTTATTGCTATGTTTACAATAGTTCAAGCGATACCTATAAAACATGGCCGGGCGAGCAAATGACATCTCTCGGAAACAACATCTACGGCTATAACATTCCTGCCGCATATGCGTCCTCAGGAAAGGTTCTATTCTCAAACGGAAACGGAAGCCAAATCCCTGGATCAGGACAACCAGGTTTGGCGCTAAGCGGTCAAAACATGATTTATCAAAACGGATCATGGAGCATATATAATTCTTCAACTACATCCCCCACAACTGCACCTACAAATCCGCTTACGACAACTCCTACAGTTGCACCAACAAATGCCCCAACCGTTACCCCAACAACTGCTCCAAACGTAGTTCGTGGTGACGCAAACTGCGACGGAGTATGCAGCTTGAAAGACGCAACGCTCATTCAAAAATACGTTGCAATGATAACTTCCATAACGCCGCAAGGATTATTAAACGGAGATGCAAACCTTGACGGTGTATGCAACTTAAAAGATGCAACAACCATTCAAAAATATCTTGCAAAGGGTAATATTTGGTAAAACATTAAATTTTACATTATTGAAAAGCGAACCGTTCAAAATGAACGATTCGCTTTTTTCTTTATTTTATTTACTTGAAGTGGTCGTACTAGACACTGGTTTTATATACCACTTTCCGTTTTCCCGAGCAAGCTGTACTGTTATGGTCTGAGAGCTTGTTTTGCCGCTTGAAACTAGAGTCATAGTATATGAATATGAGATTGTTGCGGTATTTCCGTTAATAACCTCATTTTTAATGGTTGCCTTAAAATCTTTTTGACTGTTTAGTCCTTGTTTATTATCATCAATAAAAGTTTGCTTACCGTATTTTGCCTCGCCTTCCTTCACGAAAGCAGGGTCATAACAATCTAAATACCCATTGACGTCTTTATCGTTCATTGCTTTGCAGAAACGCGTCATAAGTTTTTCTGGGGTATCTTCTTTGCTGGTAATCTGTGATTGCCAAATTATCAACCCTGTTGCCATTCCTAAAAAAACCACACAAGCAGAAATTATTAATACAATTCTCTTACTTTTTGGTTGTGTTTTTTTTTCTTTTTCATTCAAGCTCATAATCAACTCCGCTTTTCATTCCAATGATATTTTTTTACAGCTTTGATGCTTTTCCTCCGCCAAGTTTTACTCCTGACAGCACATTTGTTTTAAAAGAATAGTGAATATTCTCTGTTTCACGTTTGCGTTTTAGAGCCAATTTAATCATTCTGTCAAGAAGCTCCGTATAGCTGACTCCCATCGGCTCCCAGAGATAAAACGAAAGACTTCCAGGAATCGTGTTTATTTCGTTTACATAAAGCTTTCCGTTATCGTTATCAATCATAAAATCAATACGTGCAACGCCGTTACAGCCTAGAGCCTGAAATGTTTTCACGGCAAGGGTGCGGATTTCCTCGCGCATTTCTGAGGAAATATCAGCTGGAAGTTTCCTCTTAGCGCCTGACATACCCTTTGCTCCGTCGGTGCCTTTTGTTTTGCCGCCGCCAATGTATTTATCTTCATAAGATAAAATCTCATCTGTATTTATTGGTTCTTCGCACTCAGAGGCTTCAGCTGTTTCGCAGTCGCCAAGAACCGAACAATTTATCTCTTTCAAGTTGACAATTGCAGACTCAACGAGCACCTGCGGTGCAAACTCAAAACCAAGTTCCATGGCTTCAATAAGTCCTGATCTGTCATTTGCTTTTTTAATACCGATACTTGACCCGAGATTTACAGGCTTAACAATTACCGGATAAGGAATCGCTTCCTCAATTTTACTAATCTGTTCATCAGGTCTTTGAGCAAACTCATGGCTTCTTACACAAACACAAGGCAAAACAGGAATTCCGTTATCTTTTAAAACGGATTTCATCACACTTTTATCCATTCCAACAGCAGAACTAAGTACATCGCAGCCCACATACGGGAGATTCATCATGTGAAGGAATCCCTGAAGTGTACCGTCTTCAACGTTTGTTCCGTGAACAATCGGAAACGCAACATCAATAGTATCGTAAACATTGTTTTTAAAAGCTCTCATGGGGTATTTCATGATTTTTATGCGATTTTTTTCATTTAAGATATTTACACGCTGACTTTTATCAAGCAACAGGTTAATGTCTTTATAATTTTCAATATTCGTAAGCCCACTGCCTACGTACATCTCATTTTCTTTTGTAATATAAATCGGAATTACATCGTACTTTTCCGTATCTATCGAGAGAATAGCCTGAACGGCCGAAATAATTGATATTTCATGTTCAACGCTTTTACCGCCAAACAAAACGGCAAGCTTTATTTTCATATAAGAGATCTCCTTCTTTTTAATTTTTAATGCGCCTTTACGTAAAAAAATATGTCTTATTTCCTATCTTGCGGCGCCTATTTTTATATTATCAATTAAAAATTGTCGGGTAAATCGTTTTCAAGCAGAATAATCTTCTTTTCATTTCCGTTTAGTTTATTATGAATAACGGAAAATGCATCTTGAATTGCATCAACAACAAATATTTTTTGTTGAGAATATTTTTTATTTAATAACCCTTTGTAAATGCTTTCAGTTTGCTTTTCGCCAACAAGAATAACAAAATCACAGACATTTGCCGCATTTTCCCCGAATTCACAATTGTATTCATCTTGTTTGTCGCCAAGCTCTACCATTCCCGGCGTAACAAGAATTTTAGTACCTTCAAACATTGAAAGCGTATTAAGCGCTACTCTTGATCCATTTGGATTTGAGTTATAAGCGTCATCAATTATTAAATCGGAACCGTTGTTAATAAGCTGTAGTCGATGCGGTGCGGGTTCAAGCTTTTTTACAGGCATTTTTAAACTGACAAGCGAAATGCCAAGGGTATGTGCAACCGCAATAGCACCGATTACGTTAAGCACATTGTGGCGCCCAATTAATCTTGTGGAAAATTCGGCTGTTTCTCCGCTCGGAGTTCTTACGTAAAAGCTTGTTCCTGCACTTGACAACGACAAATTAAAAGCGGTGTAATTTCCGTTTCCGTCAAGACCGTATGTGATGGAACTCCCATTATAGCTTACGCTTTTAATATTTTCATCATCACCGTTTAAAAAAGCAATTCCGTTATTCGGCAGAGAATTGGCAAGTTCAAATTTTGTCTTTTTTATGTTATCAAGCGTTTTGAAAGATTCCAAATGCTGCGGACCGATTGCTGTTATAATTCCGTATTTCGGATGGACTATATCGCAAATTTCTTTTATATCGCCGATATTTCGAGCGCCCATTTCGCAAACAAAAACCTCATGTGTAGCTCTCAGGTTTTCACGTATAGTCCTGACAACTCCAAGTGTTGTATTATAGCTTTCGGGCGTCATAAGAACGTTATATTTCTCGCTGAGTAATTTTGTTAGGTAATACTTTACGCTTGTTTTTCCGTAGCTTCCCGTTATTCCGATTACAGTTAAATCTGGCATTGATTTAATAATTCTTTTCGCATCATTTATAAAACGGCGGTTAATCGATTTTTCAATCGGCATATTTATAAAATTAGCCGCAAACGTAATAAACGGAGTGGCAATATAGCCTGTCGTCAAAAGCACTGATAAAGCAATTCTATGATTATGTTCTCTAAAAATAATTGCAATAGCCACAATTGCAAGCTCGATTATAATACCTGTTAACAAAAGACGTTTAACACGATTTGTATATATAAGCGGTTTTTTTGCAGTTGTTGTAGGCTTATTTACATATGCAAGAATAATAAAAATGACAGCTGCAACTGTCAGTCCGATGCTGTTGTGAGATTTGTGTAAAAAAATGATTATCGGAATTATACTCAGCGATATAATCCACTTTGGTAATACAGAACGCATATTTTTACAAAGCCATTTAAATTGTACATCGGGCTTATATGAATTCAGCTGGAACATATGCGTCATTTGAAGTTCCCAAAACCCAAAGCTCACAAAAAAAGACAGTATCAGCAATACATATAACCAAAAATCCATGATATCTGTCCTTTCGTTTTAGATTTTTAAATAAGATGCAAGGATTTTTTCAAACGTAATCCTTTGATCAAGAAAACTGTAATGCCCAGCATTTTTGATTACTGCCAATCCTGCCTTCGGAATAAGCTTTTCCATAAGCTGTCCGTCTGAAACAGGGGTCGCTGTATCGTTTTCGCCCCAGATAAGAAGTGTATCAGGCTTAATCTTCGAAAGACACTCAGTTAAATCTTCATTTACAACTTTTACAAGAGTTTGGCGCATCATCGGGCTAGCGGCGTTATAATCGGCAGAACCGTTCTTTTTACGGAGCTTTTCAACTCCCTCGGGATAAATCTTCTTAATAAGCGACAATCCGTAAGTCCATTTGGAAACTTTATATATTCTTGTTTTGCATTTTTGTTTAAAACTTCGTTTGGGGCGGATCCCTGCGGCATCAACTAATATAATTTTCGGAACTTCAAAATCAACTTTGCCGCTGCTCATAATTTTTATAATAATTCGTCCGCCAAGCGAATGTCCAAGTAATATTGTTTTTTGAACACCGATAGCTTTAATAAACTTTTGTACGAAATCCGCATAATCACCGACAGAAAACGGTGCTTTCGGCTCGTCCGTTTCACCGAAACCCGGTAAATCAAGCGCAATTACCTCATATTTTTTAGACATGAGTTGCGTCATGCTTTCATAAACCTTTACGTTGCAGCCCCAACCGTGCAGAATAAGCACCGTTTCCCCGCTGCCCTGACGTATATAATGTGTACGAATGCCATTAATTTCCAAAAACATAATACAGTCCTTCAAAAAATAACCAATATTAAATCTTATGCCGGACTTCGCCGAATATTCAGGCAAAGTTAAAGTTTTTACGTCATTACCTGAATTTTTACTAAGTAACAAACAGATTGTGAAAGTTGTTTTCAGCAAGCCCTTGTTTAAGTCAATTTTAGAAGCTTTATTTATAATTTCCCATAAAAAACAGCGATACCGTGCCCGTTCCCGTATGAGAGCCGATTACAGGACCGATATATCCGATGTAAATTTCTTTGTTTCCCCATCGTTTGCGAATTTCATTAGCAACATACTTTGCGTCCTCTTCGCAATCTGAATGGCAAATGAATACCACCTGTTTTCCGGGATCGATAGTTCTTTCTTCCATTGTCTTTACAAGAAAATCAAGAGACTGTCTTCTTCCACGAACTTTATTGGTCGGAACCAAAGCGCCTTTATCGTCAATGTGTAAAATTGGCTTGATTCCTAGAGCTGAGCCGACAACCGCAGCAGTTGCCGAAACACGACCGCCGCGCATAAAATGAAACAGATCGTCTACCGCAACAATATGCACTAGCTTTTTGCGGTTTTCCAAAACCCAGTTAGCAACTTCATCGATCGACAATCCTTCCCGCTTTTTCATTACGGTATGGTACGTTAATAGTGCAAGCCCTAAAGACATACACTCAGAATCGAGAACTATCAGCTTGTTTTCCTTGAATTTTGCGTTTATTTCTTTCTCTGCAAGTTTTGCCGAAGTATAACTCCCTGAAAGAGCCGCAGAAAAGCAAAGGTATAAAACGTCTTTACCTTCACTCAATAAGTTAGAAAAAAGCTCCTCATACTCTGTAGGATTTCTTTGAATAGTTGTAGCTAATTTCCCTGCACGGATTAAATTATAAAACTCCTTGATGTCGATCCCCGGATCACCAAGCTTGTTTTCATAGGCAACATCATCCATAATATAAGGCATTGGCAAAACTCTTACACCAAGTGATTGTGCCACATCTGGCATGATATCGGAATTCATATCGGTAACAATCAAAAAGTCTTTCATGGAACAATGCTCCCTCCAATTATTTACAATAAATCAACTTATATTTTATACGAAGAGCATGTAAATATAATGTCAAAAAAGAATATAAAAACGAATAAAACTTAAATCTCTTATTTAACTACTTATTTTGTTTTAAGACGCATAGGTATGGACATGGGGGAATGTCCGTGAAAAAGAAAGTCTTTTTTCTAAATGCTGCATTTTTAACGGCTACATCGCTGATTACCCGAACTATCGGGATTAGCTTTCGTGTTTTTATGTCAAATAAAATCGGCGCCGAAGGCATTGGGCTTTACAGCCTTATCGGTACCGTATATTTCTTTGCTGCCACCGTTTCAACATCAGGTATCACTTTGGTTGTTACACGCCTTGTTACCGACTGCATTGCCACAGGCAAACGAGGGGCAGTAAAAACAATTCTTAGAAAATGCTTTTTTACAAGCCTGATTTTAAGCTGTGCAGCAGGAGTTTGCCTTTATTTCTTTTCTGTGCCTATAAGTATTGGTTTTCTTCACGATAAACGTGCGGTACTTTCTTTAAAAATACTTGCCCCAGGGTTGCCTTTTATGGCTGTTTCCGCTTGTTTTCGCGGCTATTTTTTTGCTCGAAGAACGGTGATTAAAACCGCCAGTGAACAGCTTATCGAGCAGCTTTTGGAAATCATTGTTTTTGTCATTATTATCAGTAGCTTTTCAGGCGGAGGCGTTGAGCTTGCGTGCTGTGCCATTGTCATCGGAACAACTGTAGCAGAGGTAGCATCAAGCTTTTACTCCTACGCTCTATATAAACTCGATATTAGAAAAATTTCCGAAAAGCCTGCGCCTGCACCAGGGTTTATAAAAAAAGCGCTCTCGATCGGAATACCTGTCACGCTTAGTTCTACTTTGCGCTCGGGGCTTTCTATGATCGAAAACGCACTTATTCCCGTTGGATTTAAAAAATACGGTGTCTCTGAAAAAACGGCTCTCTCCGATTACGGTATTCTAACAGGTATGGTTATGCCAGTTTTGTTTTTTCCGTCGGTATTTCTTTTTTCGTTCTCACAACTCATGATTCCTGAAATGTCCGAGGCAAAAGCACATAATCATACAAAAGGTATTTCATATATGGCAACAAGAATCTTCAGAATTGCGCTGTTTTTCTCTATTCCCACAGCAGGTGTTTTCTTTGCTCTTTCCAAACAGCTCGGTCAGCTTATATATGGAAGCAGCGATATAGGTGTTTATATCGGCATTCTGGCACCTATTGTTCCGCTTGTCTATCTTGATTCAGTTGTAGACGGAATGCTGAAAGGGCTAAATGAACAGTTGCATTATCTTTCATACAATATTATCGATTCCGTGCTGCGAGTCACGCTGATTTTCTTTTTAGTTCCGAAATACGGAATAAAAGGACTTATAACTGTAATGTTTATAAGTGCTATTGTAAATTCTGGGCTTTCAATGATGCGGCTGATTAAAGTAGCAAAAGTTCATCTAAACGTTATAGACTGGATACTAAAACCACTTATATGCGTTGGCGCTGCCGCTGCACTAGTTACTCGGCTTTTTAATAGTCATACTGTTTTGCAAATTGTTATAATAATTTTATTATATGTTCTTTTTATGCTGATTTTCAGAGGAATTAAAAAAGAAGAGATTAACTGGATTAAATCCTTTGTAAGAAAACGCAGAAAAAAACCTGATGTTCACACATCATAACAGATTATCACGGTATATTACAGAGCCAATGCCGAGTCTAGTGCCAATCTAAGCACAAATTCACGAACTTCGCTGCGTTTTGTAAACTCACGGCTGTCCCAGATATCTCCGCCTAAATTATCTCCCGCATACAATATTTGACCAAGAGTCACTCCCAAATACTGAGCAACCGCCATGTAAGCTGATGCCTCCATCTCAACAGTGACACAGCCCTCGCTTTTTCGCTGTTTGATTTTTCCGATTGTTTCTCGGTAAAAAGCGTCTGTTGTCCATGTTTTTGCTTTTATATACGGTACAAAATTTAAATTTAAAATATTTTCAATGCTTTGTAATGCTAAATTGTCGGCAATCATCTCTCTGGATGGAGCAACATAATGATAGGACGTTCCCTCGTCACGGACAGCGGATGTCGGAATAATAAGATGCTCCACGGCAATTTCTTTTTCCAGAACTCCGCAGCTTCCGCAAACAATGAATTTTTTGCAGCCCAATGCAACAAGATCCTCAATCTGTCCTGCTGCCGTGGGTGCTCCTACTCCTGCCTGTATCAGCACCACTTTTTTACGTTTAAATGTAAGCTCATATACGGGAGGGTTAAAAGATTCCGTATGAAAATAAGTAATAATCCTATGCTCATATTCAGAAAGAATTGTTTCGATTGCTTCCGCGAAAAAACAAAGTACACAGCATTCCGCAATGTCCTGACGTTCAACAATATTTTGTGGCTTTATAAATGAATTGCGGTCTTCGTCAAACTCCAAAATCGGGAAATCTTTCATAATGCAACGCTCCCTTATTATTGCAAAATATATGATAAATAATTTCTTTACAAGTATGGACCTTTTGCAATACTTACTCAACCACCGTTGCAGACGCTACTGCAGAATCGGTTGACGATGTTTGTGAAGAAGATGCCTGAGAACTTGATGATTGGCTGCTGTCAGAGCTTTGTGACGAAGATGACTGAGACACATCGGAAGAATTGGATGAAACTGCTGCCGACGTTGCAGCTTGAGTTGGGATTTTTGTCGGTGATACAGCCTTATTTTCATCCGAAGATGATGTACTGTTAAGGCTTGATGTGTTAACGGACTCTGATGAAACAGTTGTTGCTGACACAGCAGGTACTTGCTTTGAATTATGTAGGCTTATTGCGTCAAAAACAAGCCACCCGACAAGAGCAACAACAATAGCTGCCGCCGCAATAATAAATATCATTTGCCACGGAATATCTTTTTTAAGTTTTTCCGAAGTTTTTTGCAGCTTTTCAGACAGTTTATCCTGCGGATCTTCTATTAAATCTGTTTCGTAAAACGAATCGCCGTACGGCTTTTCTGAATTGTCTTTCTTGCTGTTTTCAAGAGAGATTTCCTGTGTTTCAAAGTCATGCTTATCTAACATAACCGATGCTCCTTTTTCCTAAAAACCGCCGGTGAAGCTTTACCGGCGGTTTGTTTGTTATAATTAATTATCCGATAATCTTAATCTGATTTTCAGCTTTTACTCCCGATGCAACGATTTTATTATCAACAATATAATCTAGCCAATTGCTTGTTCCGCCGTTATCACCGTAACACTCCTTAATGTCAGGAGTAATATTTATCGTTCCGTTGGCGATAACATCAAAAGTTAACACAACTGTTGCTCCGCCTGACAAGAAATTATATCCGGTAACATTCGAACAATTGAAGAAGAACTCCCCTTCATTGTCGTTTTGAAAATGGTTTTCCAAAGCATCTGTCAAAATCGGGAAAGAGCTACTTGAATACTTCAAGACATTTGCATTATATAAAACAGTAGCCTCAAATCCCTCAACATTTTTTGGCCCTGCCTTTAAATACAATGTATATTGTACTTTTTGACCTTTTTTAACCGCTGTACCGTTTGCAACAAAACCCGATCCGCTTGACGTTGAGAATGTAGGCAGCTGAGTTGCAGCTTGAGTTGCCTTTTGAGTCGGAGCTTTTGAAACTGTCGAGCTCACACTTTGAGACGAAGAAACAGGCTTAGACGTTACTTGTTTGGTTGCCGCTTGTGTCGGAACATTATTTGCTGTTGATACAACATTATTCCCAGAAGAAGACGATACACTGCTTGTTAGGCTTGATGCTGAGGATGTTAAGCTAGATGTAGTTGCGGTCTCGGTCGCCGTTGTGGTTGCCGAGACAGGTATTGTAGTAGTTTCACTAAAATGTTTTTGGCTTGTTACCAGCCACCCTACAACAAAAACAACAATAACCGCAACACCAAAAACAATACTTCTCCACGGAAATTCTTTTTTTTCCGCTTCTGTTTGAGCAGGTTTTTTCAGCGGCTCTGTTTGAGGCTCAGTGGGTAATTCTTCTTTCGATTCTGGTTCAGATTCCGTTTGAGCATCCGCTGAACCTTCGGAATCATCTTCCTTATTATCATCAAGATTAAATTCTTGATTTTCTTCAAAGTCATTTGTATCTGACATTGTAAAGCTCCTTTTCTGAAGAGGAAAGTCGGAGTTTATTCCGACGGTTTATTATTTATCCAATAATCTTAATCTGGTTTTCTGCTTTTACTCCTGATGCTACAATTTTATTATCAATTACAAAATCGCCCCAATTTCCGCTCAAATCACTTGAACTGCCGTTATCGCAATAGCATTCCTGGATGTCAGGGCTAATACTAATCGTTCCGTCGGCAATGACATCGAATGTCAACACAACAGCTGCTCCGCCCGAAACAAAACTAAATCCTTTAATGTTTGAACAATTGAAATTAAATTCACCCTGCTTGCCGTTTTGCGCATTTTCATTAACAGCTCCTGTTAAAATCGGGAATGAGCTGGCTGAATACTTCAAAACATCGCAATTATACAAAACATATGCCTGCATTCCAACAACATTTTTGGGCCCTGCCTGCAAATATAATGTATATTGAACCTTTTGACCTTTTTTTACTGCGGTACCGTTTGCAACATAACCCGAGCCGCTTGCTGTTGACAATGTAGGCGGCTGAGTAGCCGTTTTAGAAACGGAAGAACTGCCGCTTTGAGCAGAAGATACATTGCTTGACTGCCCCGAACCTATTGTTTGGCAGCCTGCAAAAATAATCGCCATACATGCGATAATTGCTGTTAAAATCAAACACCTTTGTTTGGGCGTTCTTTTTACCATGTAAAAGTATTTTTTTATTGACATAAGGCAAAACTCCTCATTATTTCATTGTTATGTGCTTGAATATTATAGCATTCTTTTTTTAAAAAAACAACATACAACAAACAACAAATAATGAATTTTTTTCCTTTTTATTGATACTTAAATACTTTATTTTTAATTAAAAAATCTATAAATCGTAGTTTTATAATGTAATAAACTCAATTTTGAAATTTTTGAACACCGCACGGTGTTCATTTAAACTATTGCAAAAAAGTTGATGTATAATATTAACATCTTAATGTTGAAGGAAGGGGATTCTGTGCCGTATAAACGAATAAAGGATTTAAGAGAAGATGCTGATTTAAGTCAAAATGAAGTTGCAAAAATACTTTTCATGTCTCAAACAGGGTATTCAAAATATGAAAGGCAGGAAAATATCCCAATATCGGTTCTTATTTCATTAGCAAAATTTTATAAAGTGAGTCTTGATTATATGTTGGGATTATCTGATGAAAAATAAATGAATAATTTTAATATAATAAATTGCAAAATATAAGGTTTTATGCTAAAATGTGTAAAAAGTGCGCAGGAAAGACCTGTATGGTAACACCATATGAGGTTTGCATTTTTGCGTATGCGTATAAATAAATAGAAATAATATGCGAAATTCATTTCACGAGAGGATACAAAGAATTGACATTCCCCAACTTAACCTTCATTTTTGCCTTTCTTCCTATCTTACTGATTTTTTATTATGGTGTGCCAAAAAAGTTTAAACTCTATGTACTTCTGGCAGGGAGCATATTGTTCTATGGATTGGGATCCTGGACGCAGACTGTAATTCTTGCACTTGATGTTATTGTAAACTATATTTTATCCAGGCTTTTTTCGGGCAAAATTAAGAATAACCGTATAAAACAATTTTGGTTCTGGTTTACAATAATCGGAAACATTGCCTTACTTGTTTACTTTAAGTGGGTGCGATACATTCCGATTGGAATCAGTTTCTATACATTTATGATTCTTTCATATCAGATTGATGTATATCGCCGTGATGTTCCCTGCGAAAAATCTATTTTGAGATTGGGAACCTATTTCTTTTTCTTCCCAAAGCT
>JAUZPX010000159.1 GCA_030705695.1 Bacillota bacterium | reverse complement strand
CTTCTGTCTTAAATCAAAAAGCAACTGATATTACTGCTGCGGGAGATAATCCTTATTTTGCTGCTAACACAACAGACACAGGAACTAACTCGAGTAATAGTTGCACAACAACTTTTACCGAACAAAATGGTTATTTAACATCAAGCATAGGGCTAAATGATTCTTATATTTATTTTGATAAAGACGGTTCTCATGCCTTCGGTAGCCAAACCGCGGCTTTAAATTATGCTAGCAACCATCAAGATAAAATGATGACTTACGATGAAGAAATTTCACGTGGTATAGCAAAACTTCTGGGCGTAGATGGTTCAAACGTCAATGCAGGCCTCGCTTATGACCAAATCGCATCAAGATTAGATGCTTATATTAATGGAAGCAGTAATGACCCGCTTCAATTGACCGATGATCAGTACAGTCAAGTTGAAAAAACTGTTGGAATCTCTAAGAGTACTTTTCAAAAAGTCTTTAATCGTTCAACTGCCAGCGATGCTACTCGCCCACTTGTTGCTTATAAAAAAGCCGTTGGCAATGCCGTCTTAAAGCAAGCTTTGAATGCAAAAATATTTTCTAGTCTTGGAATAAATATAAATTCTTCGTTATTTAATGCAGACGATTTCTTCGAAATTATGCATGGTAATTTTCAATCGCTAATTACCGTTGCTGCATCAGTTATGGACGATAATTTGAACCTACCAACAGGTTCAATCGAGACTATTATTTCCGCATCATCTGGAAACGCTCGAGATTGTGCCCTAGCAGAAATCGGTGCCAGTTTGCTCGGAAATTACGTTGGAACCGGTTATGTTTCGCTACATGGGAATATTTATCAGAATTTTGGTCGCGCTAGTATTGAGCAAACTCTCGGTATTCCACGTAACACTTTTGTTGGTCAGGACCTTGATCAATTAATATCAAGCGTCGGCGAAATAAACTTTGTTAAAGCTTTTAATATCCCCGTTAGCAATGTAAATATTGATAATGACCTTACTGTGTTCTTTGATGCCGCTTACGCAAAATCATTACAAGGTTTTAGCACTACATACAAATTAACGAAAATACAAAATTCACTAATCGCAAATAGCGGTTGGCTTTTACAATCAGATAAAAAATCGGCTTATGATGACATTCAATCGAAATTGAAAACTCAAATAAAATATGCAGCAACAAGTGCAGCTCCTGGCGGAGCATGGACACAAAGTTCTATTAATTTAAAACAAGGCGAAGATAAAAACGAAATAAATAAATTTATTACTCGCTTAAACACATTAGATAACATATTTGGATTAACGAAAAATACTACAGTCAACATGCTTGCAGAGGCAGAAATTTCCGATAGTGAAGATTATGCCTGCAGTACAAGTGGAATAGTTCAAACCAGCGAATGTTCCGGTAATAATTCCCCAGGATGGTGTAAATGTGATCCAAACGGTGGAGAAGTTACCAAGACTTGGGAAAAAACAAAAATTACGCCTGACGATTATGTTAACAAAGCATCGCAAACAGCTACTTCAAACTTCTTACTCCTAAAAGCTCTTAACATTTTTGGAGATAATGCAACTCAAAACCAAGCCATCGTTAACGTTGTTGACACTTTAAGAGGTTTTGCAACAAATAAAGACACTATAAACAATAATAGCTTTGCTGCTCTCTTTGATAATCTTGAGAAAATATTTTCTTATAACCTTGATAATAAAGTTAATCTGGATAATGGAACTATCTCCGCTATTATTAAGAATCCAGGCCAGACCTTAAGCGTTTTATTGCCGCAAGCAACAAGACAACTAGATGAGAATATGAATCTAACAGGCAAAACCTGGTCATTCTCAAACGTATATAGAACTTATTTAAGTCAATACGTGAACAGTAACGGAATTCAAACAACGCAGCCATACACATATAATGGTATAGCTTTATCCACTGGGAGTCCTATATTAACGTCTTCCACTACTGACGCGAATGGCAACACCATCGTGAGCCCAGAACAATATGCAAGTGCCAGTGCAGCTGCTACACAAGATGAATGTTCTGACTATTCACCAACAAAAGAACAAATTGATAGCTGGAATTCAAGAGAAAAAGCTGTTCATGATTGGTTAGACCAGCACCCCGATTATAAAGTGCTTTATCAGGAAAAAAATAGTACATCGAGCATGGTAGTAACTCAAGCAAATAGCATCTCTAGCTCCAAGGAGTATCAAAATCATATTGATCAACTTAATGCTATCGCCGAAGAAAAATATAATGTTGATCAATCTTACAATGCCTGTAAAGTGGGACATCGAGGAGCAACCACATCATCAAATGTTTCAGCTTCTACAAAAAATACGAATAGATCTTCACTTCATTTCGATTGGAATACGATGAAAGCTACCGCGATATCACTAGTCTCGCAATCAATTCACGATGAAATTTATACCGCTACAAAAGACACGATCAATATGCCACCTTCTGATATAGCACAGCTCTTTACAAATGGAGATATGCGCTATTTTTACGCCGCCGGAATTGCCTATACAGCAAATATTGTTATTGATGCAGTAAGCGGCGATAAGGTAGCTACTCCAGCTGCTTTCAGATACTCTTATGATGATATTAAATTAGCTACAATCGGCAACTCCGATGCCGAACAAAATGCTGCCGATATGGCAACGTATAACTACCTTAACGTTGAGAATTTTGCCGAGAACGGTACTTATGATGATTCTCTCTCTCCAAATAATTTCGCTGATGTGTGTGGCGGAGAAGGAGGCGTTCTAGCTGGCGGAGTTAATTGTATTTTAAGTCAAGGTTTTACACCTGATTCAACAGTTACTTTAGCGAGAAACTCCGACAACCTTGTTAATTATCAAATGCAAACTGATGCTAAAAGCTATGGCGTCGATCCTACGAAAATGACAGAGGCTAGAGCTCAAGCTCAAACTCAATTTAAGAGTCTTGAAAATCAAGCAAATGCTTGCGCAATAGCTCAAGCAAATTCAGCACATGGCATCCCAGTTGACAGTGATACAGCCAACACTATTAAGGGGCTAGATTGCAATAGTGTTTATGATGATTATAGCGGCGTCGTTGCGTATAGAGATAGCGCTATAAGCAATACCCAGAAAGCATTCCAGACGCAGATGGAATTTCGAATGATGGATAGTGCTCTTTATTCTAAAGATAAGAATGTTTATCCCGGTTTCGCTT
>JAUZPX010000158.1 GCA_030705695.1 Bacillota bacterium | reverse complement strand
TTTCAGGGATTGGCAAAAGCACGCTTACACGTCTGCTTTTGGGAGTTTTTAAGCTGAATACAGGGGAAATTACTCTTGTTTTAAATAGCGGAGATGAAATTCCTGTAGATAAAAACACGAGAAAGCTATTTGCGTATGTACCGCAGGGGAATTATTTGCTTTCAGGTACAATTCGTGAAAATCTGGCTTATTTAAAACCTGATGCCAGTGATGATGAGATAATAAAAGCTGCTAAAATCGGCTGTGCAGATACGTTTATTAAGGCATTGCCAAATGGGCTCGATACAGCTATAGGTGAAAAAGGCTTGGGACTTTCTGAAGGTCAAGTACAGCGTCTTGCCATTACCCGGGCAATAGTAGGGGACGCACCTATTTTGATTTTTGACGAAGCGACTTCCGCTATTGATGAAGCTACAGAGGCGGAGCTTCTTAACAATATCAAAAACATGAAAGACAAAACCTGCATTATAGTTTCTCATAAAAAAGCGTCGCTTGCAGTTTGCAATCGTGAAATTAAAATTATTGATAAAAAGATTTTCGCCTCGGAGATTAGCCATGAATATTGATATTGTGCGCCGTGAGTCGCTCGTTTATTTTCTTAAATTGCTGAGGGCAGGACTATATAATAAGACTCCAGAGCCGCCAAACGAGAATGTGAATTTTAAACTTGTTTATGATTTGCTGAATTCACATATGGTTTTAAATATTGCTTATCCTGCGGTTATGAAACTACCAATTGAACAACAACCACCAGAAGATTTACTTTTAAAAATGAAGGACTATTTTTTTGCTGCAAAAGCAAAGGAAGCTGTTCAGTTTTATGAAACAGAACAGGTCAAAGCTTGTTATGAAGCAAGCAAAGTACCATACTGTTTGTTAAAAGGCAGTGTGATGAAGTATTATTATCAAAGTCCTGATCTGCGTACAATGTGCGATATAGATATATTAATTCAAAGTAACGATGTCCAAAAGACCTATATTCTTATGAAACAACTAGGGTTTACGGTTACAAAAACAAGCTATGCTGATAACGGATACTTTAAGCCGCCATTGGTTGAATTTGAAATTCATCGTGTATTGTGTGACAAAGCGTTTACGGAACTGTTTGCTTATTATGAAAATTTCTGGGATAAGCTTATTAAAAAGTCGAATTCCGGTTTTGAATATATAATGAAACCCGAAGATTTTTATATATATATGATTGCCCATATATATAAGCATTTTCTTGTTGGCGGAATCGGGATTCGTGCAATAATGGATATTTATATCTTTCTTGATAATTTTGATAAAACCCTAAATTGGCAGTATATTAATGAAGAACTTTCAAAAATAAAATTGAATAAACATGAAGCAATTATGAAAGAAATTGCTTTTAATTGGTTTGCAAAAGACAGGCAAATTCAAGAATTTTCAGAATTGGAACTTTTCATTTTTGATTCAAATGCTTATGGTAAAACAGCGTTTTCTGTGAATTCGCATTTGCTTGAAAACTCAGAAAAGGATGAAGGAAAAGCAAAAAAAGTCGGACCCGTGCAATATATGCTGCACGTGATTTTTCCTTCAAAAACTCATTTTAGCCATTTATATGAAAGCTACGAAAAACATCCGTATTTTCTTCCTTTTTACTGGATTCATATGTGGTTTGTGCGCATTTTTATAAAAAGAAATGTTAATGTTTTTAAAACAGTTAGTTACCTAAAACATGTTGATTCGAAGCGAATAGACTATTTAAGAAAGATCAAAGTCCTTGCAGGAATCGAAGAAAAATAATTATTTAATACTTAAACACACCGTCAAAAATCGTCGGTGTTTTTATTTATCTTAAAATATGTAATGCCAAATTATACAAGAAATATATTTATTTATCGTAAAATGTCACAACTTTTTTGCTTGACATCATTTTTTCTTGACAAATTAGTATAAATATTATATTCTTTAACAAGTTAAAGTGTTAAACTTTAAATTGCTAAAGAAGAGGGGTTTGTATTATGAATCAAAAACAAAATAATCGATGGTTAACAGTTGTTGCAGGTGTCTGTATTCAATTGTGCTCTGGTATTGCCTACATATGGGGTGTTTTCAGAGAAGACTTAAAAGCACATTTAAAATGGCAGGATACTGACGCAATGCTTGCTTTTTCACTTTTGCTTGCAATGCTTACTTTCGGATGTATGTTTGGCGGATTAATTGCTAAAAAATTTAGTCCACGTGTTGCTGTTGCCGCTGGTGGAATTGTAATGGGCTTAGGTTTTATTCTTGCATCATTTGCACAGGCAAATTGTTTTTACTTTGTTTGGATAGGCTATGGACTTCTGGGCGGATTTGGCTCAGGGATGGCATATACAAATGTTATTGCAGTTACCCAGAAATGGTTTCCAGATAAACGAGGATTAATCACAGGAATTATTATTTCAGGCTTAGGGTTTAGTGGTTTGATTTTTACTCCGATTATGTCAAATATCGTAAATAAAATTGGGGCTCTCGGTGCATTTACTTGGATAGGAGTTGCAATAATTTTAATTAGCGTTATTGGCTCAATATTTATGGTGAATCCTCCGCAGAATTTTGTTCCAAAAGGCTGGACGCCAAAAGAGTCTAAAGAAATTACTAAAAAAAGTTTTACACCAGGCGAAGCATTTAAAACACCTCAAATGTATCTTGTTATATTGGCATTTATGCTTGCCAGTGCAGCCGGATTTATGTTAATTCCAAATGCAAAGGTTTTAGCAATAAAAGGCGGAATGACTCCTGCTAACGCTGTTATTGGAGTTGCGATTGTGTCGCTGTTTAATGCTTTAGGCAGACTTGTTTGGGGCCGTGTTACAGATAAAATTGGATGCAAAAAAACTCTTATGATTTTAATGGTTGCAGCGTGCATTTCAATTTTCCCAGTTGCATTCATTACGTCTTATTGGGTGCTTGCAATAATTGCTGTTGTCGGCTTTATTTATGGTGGATTCCTTGGAGTATTTCCTGTTCTTTCTGCCGATTATTTCGGTACAAAGCACGGCGGACAGATTTATGGAATGGTTATGTTCGGATTTAGTGCAGGCGCTGTAATTTTCTCATATACAGCAGGATATTTTTCTCAAATCGGAAACCTGAAAATTGCATTTTTCATTGCTGCGGCTGCCGCACTTGTAGGTTTATTAATTATTGCTGTTTTGAAACCGCCAAAGGTTAAAGAATAATT
>JAUZPX010000157.1 GCA_030705695.1 Bacillota bacterium | reverse complement strand
TTCTTCGTATCCGACAGATACGAATCGAATATTTCCCCGTTTTCCCGCTTGATTTCTTCCAGCGTTTGAACATTGTGCTCCGAAATTTCCTTTTTCACGTCTTCGGCTTTCTGACTGTTTTCGGCCCCGTAATACTCGGTTATCAAATCCAAGCTCTTTGCGATGTCGGGGTCATCCCATTTGACTCCGTTCGCATCGCTGGCCAGTTGAGCTTTCTGCGCTTCGACGTACAATTCACCGATGAAATTAAAAACACCGGAACAGTTACGTTCCGGCGTTTTAATATTATATTAATCTTTCCAAAGGCTGCTTATTCTTGAAATAACGAGAACCCAAGTTCCTCCTTGCAAGAGTTGTTATAATTTCTAAGTACTTTCATAACATTTTGATCAATATAAAATTCTTCTATTCCTTGCGTTGCTTCAAGTTCCGTTTTCCGATCATGGATGACTTGATTGACTTTTCTTAAAATATTATTATCCAAAGAAAACTTAGCCAACCCTTTTTTTTCATATTTTTTTTGAAAATATATATAATGTAAAGAAACAAAAATTTCTTTTACGTTACCATCAAGCATTTCTTTTATTATATTTTATAAAATTTGATCTGCTCTTGGTTTATAATTTACCTTATACATATCGTAAAAACCCCTAAGTATTGATCCTTCATTAATTGGTCCGGGATCATTTGTATCTTCATATCTATATTTCCCAACACCCATCATACATTCTTTTAATTCACCGCGTTCTATCGCATTTTGAACCACGTTTTTTGAACGATATTCCATAATAATCCGCCTTTTCTATTATACGGGCTGTTTTTATCCATCACGATAAAAAACAACCCGTAATCAAGATAATCAAAGGAAATTGCCCTTTTATATAGTTAAGAAACTCATTTAAACAATATTTAAACCAAAATCTTTTAATTTATTAGCCATCATTAGAATTGCTTCTCCATCTGAATAAGCAAGACCCTCAATTGAATTTTCATTGAACAGCTTTGTTTTATTTATATTAATTCTCTCCTGTAATGCTTTTTCAAAATAATCATTGTCTATACTAAACGGTGCCTCCCCTTCTTTTTCTAAGGAAACTTGAAATAAAATATACTCAGTGGCATAATATAAATCATGGGACGTACCTGAGATCATTTTTTTCAATGTTTCTATGAAGATATCTGCGATATGATTGTCAATCTCTTTATAAGCTTTATAGATACAATATAAAACCATACCTACATCTGTTGGACCGCTGCATAACCGGTCTTCATACCGATAACCGTTTTTGCCTTCCAACAAATCAATGAATTCGTTTTTCCGGATTGCTTCTTCAACCGTTTTGTAATCGATCATATTATTCACTCTCGGAATAAAGGAAGACCAAGTTCTTTTATACTTCTATTATTTAAATTCCGAAGAACTTTCATAATGTTTTGATGAATATGCAACTCATTAATACCTTCCGTGGATTCAAGTTCACTCATCTTTTTATGAACGACTTCATTAACTTTTTCAAATATATCGTCTGATAAGTAAAATTTCGAAATTTTCTTTTTTTCATTATATTTTTGCGAATAAATATAAAAAATTGCAGCAAAGATTTCTTTTATATTTCCATTAAGCATCTCAACTAAGGTGTTTTGGAATATTTTATCTGCTTTTAATTTAGGGTTATCTTCATAAATAGAATAAAAGTCATTTAAAATTTCTTCTTCGTTAAATGTACCCGGAAAATTCTTTTCTGAATATTCATATTTACCCATGCCCATCATACATTCTTTTAATTCACCGCGTTCTATCGCATTTTGAACCACGTTTTTTGAGCGATATTCCATAATAATCCGCCTTTCTAGTCCAATAATTTATCAAAAATAACTGTCTCATTATTAATGAGTTCTTCTAAATTTTCTAATCTGCTAATTACTGCTTCGAACTGGCCTCCTGATGTCCTAAGACCAGGTGTCCACCACTCATTCGCTCCCAATTCATACATAGTTGAAAAACGCATGTTGGCAATCAAAGAAGCATCAATCTTTCCAAGCCAAGAACCGGATTTAAAAGCGTTTTTGCTTAGGCCTAATAGCTTTGCGAGTCCCGAATTCGTTTTAACATTTCGACAAATTTTTAATGCATCATCGTAGGATATTACGAAGAGTGCAGTATTTTTTCCTTCTTGTTCTCTACCCAATGCGTTGTATAAGTCTTCGATGTTGTTTTTTGCTTTTTCGGATATGAAAACTCCCAAATCTGTCTTACCTGTAAATTTGCTTTGATAGATTTTATATGCATTCGGGAATTGTGTCTGCGGGTCATATGGGATTAAGCCGTTTTTGATGTCATAGAATGTATCCCGATCGATCGCATCCAAATCGGCGGCTCTTTGATATGCTTTTGCAATCGATTCTTTTACATTTACAGCATCTTCTTGGTTGAACCTTGTGTTTGGATCATTGACCGATTTCTGGAGCATATCATCCAGCAATTGATCATTGATCTCACTGCGTGACAGCCCTTGGTCTTTCAGATCGAAATATCTCTGATATACATCCTGATGAGCGTCTACATGCTCCTGTGAGATATCTCGGCCGAATTCCTGCAAGATACTTTCGGCGGAGTATTTAGCGTCATTGCCGCTTTCAATGCCCGGCTTGGCGCCGATATCTTCCGGTTTAATGCTGGCACTTGTATCCCCGGTGACTTCGTTACCATTATATCCCTCGCCCTGCCGACTGTCAATCCCGTTTTTGCCATTATACTCCTTAATGATCTCTGCGGCATCCATAATTCGATTGACAGAATCGCGGTCAAATTCGTTAGAAATCGCACTGTCTTTCCCGGTTCTGGCGTATTCCTCTGCCGCCGTGCGTTCTGCCGGACTTAATTCATACGATGCAAGTTCTGTTTCTAAATCGGTATTCAACTCCGGTAAAGTTTCCTTAGTGATCGTCGCCGCGTCAGCTTGTCCCGCCTTGTACATGGCTTCGACATGCTCTGTGTAGTTACCTGCGGAGGCGTTTCCCCGCGTGCCTCTTGCGATGTCCTCGCCTTTCACCCCCGCGCCGTATGCGTCAACCAGGTCGGTATGCCCAACCCCCTCCTCCGCAAGTCCCGGATTTGTCTTGGCGATGTCACTTAGCGCCTTTGCTCCGGCTTCACCCATCGCCGGTTCGGCTTTCGCGGTACTGTTTGTTTCTCCTGCCGATTTCAAACTATTTATGCCCATACGCGACTCTGTTGAAACACCCTCATCCGCCAGGCCCTGCCGCGAATTCCTTTGCGCGGCGGCTTCCGGTGC
>JAUZPX010000156.1 GCA_030705695.1 Bacillota bacterium | reverse complement strand
TTGCTGATATTCAAAAAAGTAAATATACAGATTTTACTTTTCAGTTTCAAAGCAAATATGATTCAAATTATCCAATTGGAGTTGTATTGAAGCAAGATCCCGAAGCTAATTCAAAAACCGTAAAAGCAGGAAGCGTTATTGTTTTAACTGTTAACAGCAAAGAAATCAATATTAATACACCTTACATTTTGAACGAAACAGAACAACAGGCTAAAAACGATCTTCTTGCAAAAAATCTTGTACCTCAAATTATGTATGTAGAAGACGGCAATTCAGCACCGGGTTATGTAACGCAAACGTACCCAAAAGCAGGTGTTGAGGTGCAGCTTGGCTCTACAATATATGTTTATGTTTCTAAAGGTTTGCTTCCGAATTTTGTAACAATACCAAATCTAAAAGGTTTGTCGATAAGTGATGTTCAAGCAAGACTTCATGCGCTGAATTTAAAATACAGCGTGACTTATCAGGAAAGTGCGGATTATCCGAAAAATACTGTTATTTCACAAACACCGCTTCAAGACGGAAAAATTGAAGAAGGCTCGACTATTAATCTTGTAGTAAGCAAAGGTGTAATTGTTACAAGGACTGCTTCTATTGACGTTGATCTTCCGCAGCAGGAAACAAACGAAGTTCTTGTACGTGTAACTGTGGATGGTGTTCAGGACACAGACGATACTAAAAATCTTGTCCCGATGTACAATGCAACTTATACTATTTCCGTAAGCGGTAAATCCTCTTCAGTTGTCAAAGTTGAAGTTGGCGGGCAATTATATCGTGTCTATAATGTCGACTTTACGCAAGATCCACCGGCTGTAAGCGTAACAAAGTATAATTATGTTATGAAAACTCCTGCCACAAGTGCAGCAACGCAAGCACCGACAGTTGCTCCGACACAGCCTGTAACGAAGGCTAGGTAAATTTTAAGAATATGGCAGAGAAGTTTTTTGTTGAAGGAATTATCATAAAAGGAATCGGCGGTTTTTATTATGTCGATTCTGAAAACAAGATTTATGAATGTAAAGCAAGAGGGATTTTTCGTAAGAACGGAGATACTCCCTATGTTGGCGACCGTGTAAGTATCTCTGTACCGCAGGACGGATATGCGGTTATAGAAGAAATCAAGCCAAGACGAAACTATATTATTCGCCCACCTATTGCGAATCTTGACACATTGGTTATCGTTGTTTCCACATGCGAGCCCGCGCCAAATATGCTTGTTATCGATAAAATGACGGCTATGGCAGAGTATAAGGGAATCACGCCTGTGATAGTAATTTCAAAAGCCGATTTGCAATCAGCTGATAAAATTGAAGATATATATATAAAATCCGGAATAAAAACAATTACGTATTCTTCTGTACAGGGAATCGGATTAGATGAGATTAAAGCGCTGCTTAACGGAAAAATTACAGCTTTTACAGGTAATTCTGGAGTGGGGAAATCGACGCTTTTAAATGCTCTTTTTCCTGATTTATGTCTTGAAACAGGAAATATTAGCAAAAAACTTGGCAGAGGCAGACATACAACAAGATCCGTTGAACTTTTTTCTATCGACGGCGGCTATGTAGCTGATACTCCGGGTTTTTCAACTGTGGATATAGAACGCTACGAAATGATAAAAAAAGAAGAGCTTCCATCGTGCTTTCCTGAATTTAATGATTATCTTGGTGAGTGTAAATTTACATCCTGTTCGCATACAAGCGAAAAGGGATGCCGTATCTTATCGGCACTTGCCGACGGAGAAATTGATCCTTCACGTTTTGAAAGCTATAAAGCAATGTACAATGAAGTCAAGAATATAAAGGAGTGGGAGTCATGAAGCGAGCAATTATCTTGGCTTCTTCTCCCGAAATAAATATAGAATTTTGTCGGCAGCAAATTAAAGCTGACGATTTTGTTATTTGTGCCGATGGCGGACTTAATGTTGCAAATAAGCTTAATATTCGCCCTGATTTAGTAGTTGGGGACTTTGATTCTTTTAAAAATGAACTGCCCCAAAATATAGAAATAATGAAGCTCAACGTTAAAAAAGACTCAACCGATACACTTGTATGTGCAGACGAAGCTGTTAAACGTGGGGCTTGCGAGGTAATTGTTTTAGGCGGAATCGGCGGTCGAATGGATCACACATTTGCAAATTACTCGGTTTTGCTGTTTTTGGCAAATAAAGGCGTTAAAGCATCTCTTCAAGACGAAAAGTGCGAAATCACTGTTTTAAATGAGGGTAAATATACTTTTGGCGGACATTGCGGCAAAACCGTTTCTTTGTTCCCGTTTGGAACAGAAAGCGTAAATGTTTCATATAAAAACCTTGCTTACAATCTTGAAAAAACCGATTTAATTGCTGAATATCCAATGGGCATTTCAAATATAATAATGGATGATAAAGCGGAAATAACTATTTACAAAGGAACGGCAATTTTGTTTATGAACAGGGAGGTCGTTTGATTATGGGCAATTGCATAAAAGAACAGAAAAACATTTTCAAGCCTGACAAATGGTTCGGGCTTTTGATTTTTGTGACGGTTGCGGCTGTAATAATTCGTATTTTATTTTATAATCATATCAGTTTGGATTATAAGGCTTGTTTACTTCCATGGGCAAAGGAAATAAGCCGTTATGGTGGATTCCCTTCGTTAGGGCATTCAATTGGAAATTATAACGTACCGTATATGGTGTTCATGTCTATGTTCTATTATTTGCCCGGGGAATATCTTTACTGGCTGAAATCATTTTCAGTAATTTTCGATTTTCTATTGGCGTTCGGAGCAGCAAAGATTGTTTATTTGATTACCGAAGACCCTTCAAAAAAAAGGATCAAAGCAATTATTACATTTTCTGCCGTGATTATGCTTCCAACAGTTTTAATCAACAGCGCATTTTGGGGACAATGTGATTCAATTTACGCTGCACTGGCGGTTTTTAGCTTATATTTTTTGCAAAAAGATAAACTGCTTGCCTCAAGCGTGTTCTTTGGTTTGTCATTTTGCTTTAAGTTACAAGCTGTCTTTATTTTACCTGTATTTATCTTAGTTTATTTTTCAAAAATCCGAAATAATCAGTGGGCAAAAAACAAAATTATAAAGTTTTTAATTATACCTTTGATTTTTTTAATAGTAGATTTACCTGCGATAATTGCAGGAAGATCAATACAAGACGTACTGGCAATTTATATTAATCAGTCAAATCAATACAATGTTCTTTCTTATAATTATTCGAATATTTTATTTTATTTTAACTATATGCCTGCTTATATGTATTCGTTTTTTAAATATGGGTTTCTCTTTTTTACATTTTGCATTTTTGC
>JAUZPX010000155.1 GCA_030705695.1 Bacillota bacterium | reverse complement strand
TGCAGATTAGATATCGAATGGGAAAAAAGAGATGAAGTGCCGAAGATGACTAAGCTTGTTATAATCAAAGTCACGATGAACGGTGCGGATGTTGAAAAGAAAGAAAGAATAGAGCACGCGTTCCAGCTTGCAACGGAGTACTGCTCCGTATTCCAGACTTTGTCCAAAGTAGCAGAAATGAAATATGAGGTTGCTTTCGAGTAAGTAATTAAAGCAGAAGATTTCTAAGAAAATAAAAAAATCCTGCGGCTGTAACGGCTGCGGGATTTTTTGCGTTAAGAGCTTTTAAATTAAGCCGTCTCGTTTTTGGAGGTTACTTTCAATATATGAGTTGTCCCATTTGTTGGCCAGAATTGCTGCACTTAAAGAGCTTTGATTCTATCGAGCATTTTTGGATTGAGCTAGCTACGACCACAGGAGAATCAAACACTTGGAACAAGCTCTGTAAATTATTCCATGCAAAATGCCGCAGCATAAATCTGTGTCCGGTACAGTCTTCGTATTTTGCTCATCTTTTGATGTAAAGTGGAGATGTCTGAGGTCTAATAGAGACGCCGTTCCACATATCGCCCATTCCAATGTCGTCAGGCGTTACATTTTGATAATGCCCATGCATTCCCTCAATTTTGACGTTTGTGTTTTCATCTATTGTAACTATAATATGGAGCGGTTCTTCGTATAGTATAATGTCTTTTAAATGAGAATATTTATCGTGAATCTCTTGGCTGTACTGATAAGTTTTCTTCATTCCATGCCAAATATAAGAAGCTGAATTCAGCGAGCAATAGTAGATACCATTGATTTGCTTAACTGCATCGCCGTGATCGTTGCCGTTAATGCAAAAAAGAATTCGATTATTCTTTGCATTTCTTTGTTCCAGTACAGCTCGAACATCTTCCTGATTAGTTATCCCTCTTGAGTGATTACCAATCATAAAATTATTTGACAGGCTTTGATGGGAGCATATAACAAAATAATATTGCTTATTGGATATTTCATTTTTAAGCCATTCAATTTGTTCGGGCGGAATGTAAGGACACTTATCCGTTGGGGATTTGAAGTTTGCCTTACATTGCGGTAAAATTCCGAGATCGGTTTTAATATAATTTGCGTCAAGAAAGACAAACTTGATATTATCCTTGACAACAGAATAATATCCATGCTTCAATCCAAAAAAATCTTAAAACAGTTTCAGGAGAGCAAAAATCGGTGTTGTGATTACCTATACTGAAATAGCAAGGCAATCCGGATTCGCGAAAGCGGTCCAATATTTTTTCGTTTTCTTTGGTTGGATTACACAGGTCACCTAATTCAATTATAAAATCGACTTTACTCTTTTTACAGTTCTGCATCAGTTCGTCAATGCGCCTGTCGCCGTCTGGAATAGCATCATAATGCAGGTCCGTAAAAACACAAAATTTCATTAGCACGCCTCACAAATAATGCACTGGCTTTAACCAGTACCATTAAAAACCATGGATTGCAATAACCGCCATCTATGGTAAAGAGAACGGCTTCTTTGCCCAAAAATTCAACTAAATTATTGTTTAATATTTTGGATTTAGTACAACATTAGGAAGCTTTCTTCTTATTTTATTTAGTCTGCATAACTAAGCCGCTTTGATAGATAATAATAACGAAATTTGAAAGGAGAATATTTATGCGGAGCAACGAAGTAAATGAAAAGCTTAACAAGCTGAAAATAGAAGCTGCAAATGAGCTTGGAATGACTCAATATATAAAAGAAAACAACGACCATTATAAGGGGGACGTGCCATCTAAAGTAAACGGCGCGCAGGGAGGCCCTATCGGCGGCAGAATGGTCAGAAAAATGATAGAGTCAGAAGAGAATAAAATGTATTAAAAGGGGACGGAAAACTTGGAATACAGCGATAACGATATGAAAAAATACGACCCTCAAAAAGGATCGTTATCAAGAAAGCAAAATCAGGCGACAAACGGGCTTAAAAGCGGTGCTACAACTTCCTCGGATATGCCGAATAATAAAAAGGATATCAGAAGAAGGCAGGAGAATTTCCTTTTCAAGGGCTACGGCAATATGATGGACACATCCGAGATGATAGATTTTTCGGAAGGCAGAGACTCGGATTCGCTTTAGTATATCACCAATAAAACGTGGGCAGTGCAATAATTCGGACTGAGAAAGATGTATAATTATAAATAATATTCTTGAAAACTAAAAAGAGCCGCACCAAGTGCGGCTCTTTTAGACGTTTTATTACTTAAGTTCAACAGTTGCGCCGGCTTCGACAAGCTTAGCCTTGAGAGCTTCGGCATCAGCCTTTGAAAGGCCTTCCTTGATTTTAGCAGGTGTGCCTTCGACGAGAGCCTTAGCCTCAGCGAGTCCAAGACCGGAAACTTCACGGACAACCTTGATAACCTTGATCTTTTCTGCGCCGAACTCTGTCATAACAACATCAAATTCAGTCTTCTCTTCAGCTGCGGGAGCGGCGGCTGTAGGAGCAGCGGCTACTGCGACAGCAGCGGGGGCTGCGGCGGAAACACCGAATTCATCTTCAAGAGCATGTACGAGCTCTGAGAGCTCCAAAACTGTAAGATTCTTAACCTGATCAATAAGGGCAGTTACTTTTTCGCTGGCCATTTTATTTACCTCCAAATTAATTTTAAGTTATAGCTTATTAAGCTGATTTTTTCTCCGCTATTGCATTGAGAGCAACGGCGAGACCACGGATATTTGCGTTTAAGACATTTACAAGTCCGCTTATCGGAGCGACCATTGTACCGAGAACTTGAGCCACAAGAACCTCTTTTGGCGGTAGCTCGGATAAGGCCTTTATTTCCTTTTCGGAAATAATTTTCCCGTCGACAAAACCGATTTTAATTTTTACTTTACTGTCTTTCTTACCTGCGTATTCACAGACAAGTTTTGCAGCGGCAACGGGATCTGTTGCACTGACAGCAAGTGCCGTCGGGCCGTTGAGATAAGGGCTTAGTTCGTCAAGCCCGACCTTGTTTGCAGCAAATCTGGTTAGAGTATTCTTTACAACCGCGTATTCTACTCCGGCAGCGCGCATAGCGTGCCGCATCTGAGTATCGGTAGTTACGTCTGTTCCAGAATAATCGACCAGAACACCGGCACATGAGCTTTTCAGCTTCTCGGCAAGGCTTTCAACAATAGTTTGTTTTTCGCTGAGGACTTTTGCATTGGGCATACTTGAGTTTCACCTCCGAGATATAAATCTACGTCCAAAAAATAAAAAACCCCATGTCCAAAAAGACATGAGGATAAAGCTGCTTAAATACAGCTCCTCGGCAGGATATTTACTGCTTTCG
>JAUZPX010000154.1 GCA_030705695.1 Bacillota bacterium | reverse complement strand
CGGCTGTAAAACCAGGTATAGCCTGTTTCAAGCGTCTTTTGCATTGATTCCTGGTTCATATAAGCAAGCATTAGCACTTCACCTGTATCTTTTTCCTGAATAATTGCAGGAATCAGATCTAATTTTTTAAAATACTTTTCAATTTCCATTAAGTGCTCCTGTTATACTTTTTCGGCAACTTTAACTGCCATTTTTAAATCAAGCTCGCCTGAATAAATAGATTTACCGCAAATAGCACCGTAAATATTAAGCTCGGCTAAATTAATAATATCCTTTACGCTGGACACACCGCCGCTTGCAATAATATTACAAGAAACAGCGTTTCTTAACTCATCTATCTTTGTAAGATTAGGTCCTGAAAGCATTCCGTCTTTTGCGATATCGGTATAAATAATCGTATTAACGCCGATGTTTTCCATCTTTTTGGCAAGCTCAATATAATCAATTTCAGAGTTATCCGTCCATCCTTCGGCACAGACCATATCGTCTTTTGCGTCAATTCCAACAGCAATACTTTGACCAAAATCCTTTACAGCCTGCTTAACAAGCTCAGGATTCTTAATTGCTGCCGACCCAAGAATTACACGTTTAATACCTCGGCTTAAATAAAACTCGATAGCATTCATATCACGGATTCCGCCGCCGACTTCAACGTTCATATCAGTAGCATTTAAGACAGATAAAATAAGCTCTGAATTCACAAGTGCAGCATCTTTTGCACCGTCAAGATCTACCATATGCAGCCATGATGCGCCTGCTTTTTTAAAAGACAGTGCTGTTTTAATTGGATCTTCGGCCACTTTATGCGCTGTGCTGTAATCTCCACGCATAAGACGCACACAAGTTCCGTCTTTAATATCGATTGCAGGTAAAATAATCATGCTGCACCTCCCGTTATGCAAAAAATAAATAAATTAATGGATTTGACAAATAAATAAATCAAAATTGTTATAAGACTCCTTTTGTGGAAAGCAAAATATTGTTTTCTTTTCTTTCAAGCGCTAAACGCAATGCATGAGCAACTGCCTTAAAAAGCGCTTCTGTCATGTGATGAGTGTTGTTACCGTATAAAACTTTTGTATGCAGAGTAATTCCTGCATTAAACGAAAACGCACGCATAAATTCCCACGTAAGACAACTATCGTAGCTATCGCAGTTTTCCTGTGGAAAATCAGCGTCAAAAACGAGATACGGTCGTCCGCTTATATCAACTGCTGCAAATGCAAGAGCCTCGTCCATCGGAACATAAAAGCTTCCGAAACGTGCTATCCCGCTTTTATCGCCCATGGCTTTAAAAAAAGCCTGGCCAAGAACAATGCCGACATCTTCAACAGTATGATGCTGATCAACCTGTAAATCGCCGATAGCTTTAATTTGCAAACCAAATCCACCATGCATAGCAAAAGCAGTAAGCATATGGTCAAAAAATCCTATGCCTGTATTTATATCAATATTTCCACCGTCTAACGAAAGTGCAATGCTAATATCCGTTTCTTTTGTTTTTCGAGTAATTTCTGCTTTTCGCATAGAAAAAACCTCTCAATTTTATATTTCCCGCACTTGCGGTGTTAATAAAAAGCAAATTAAACCGCAAAAGTCAGCTTTTGTCAAAATATGCTTTCAAAGCACTTATAAGCGCTTCGTTTTCTTCTTCACTTCCGACAGTTATACGCAACATATCGCCCATCAGCCGAACTGCAATCGATTTACTAAGCAAATATTCAAAAATTAATTTTGCTTTTACTGTTTTAATTAATAAAAAATTAGTAACAGTATCAACAATCTCAAAATTTCCCAAAGATTTTAATTCATTATACAGGTTTTCTTTGGCGTTTACAATCGATTTTTGATTGTTTTGCAAGAAATCCTTGTGACTGTAAAGAATTTCTCCTGCCAACTGTGAAAAAGCATTAACATTATAAGGAGATTTTACCGCTTTAAGAACTTTTGTTATTTTTTTATTTGCAACAGCAAAACCAAGCCGTATTGAAGCCATTCCGACAGCTTTTGAAGCAGTTCGCAATATTATAAGATTATCGTAATCTTCAACTTCTGAAAGAAGCGACTGCTCCTGCTCCCAGAAATCCATATATGCTTCATCCAAAACGACAAGTGCATCGACTGATTTTAAGATTTTCCTGACTTCCTGTTTACTTATTCCCTGCCCCGTTGGATTGCATGGATTTGAAAAAATAATCAGCGCAGCATTCTCAGTGTTTGCTGTATTTATAAGCTTATCGACATCTATTTTAAGCCCGTTTTCTTTCGGCAGAGAAACACAAATATCTTCAAAAATCTGGCTGTAAAAAGCATACATTGAAAAATCAGGTGACACTGTAAGGACTTTTTCGCCTTTTTTTAAAAATGCCGAAAGAATTACTGAAATCAATTCATCAGAACCGTTCCCTGCTGTTACAATCTCGGGATTAACCTTGTAAAAATCCGCAAAAGCTTTTGTGACTTTCTTCGCCATCGGGTCTGGATATCGGTTAAAATCCATTGTCCTTAGCTTTTCACATATTTCGTCTTTTATATTTTCAGGTAAATTAAAATAAGATTCATTTGCATCAAGACGCACTTTATAACCTGAATCATTAGGTTCGTAAGGTTCTAAATTTTTGATTTTATCGTTTAAGGTCATAAGATTATTCCTCAAATCGTACTTTTATCGAGTTTGCGTGAGCAGTAAGCCCTTCAGTTTCTGCAAGACATACAATTTTTTCTGCCTCTGCCTGTAAAGCGTTTTCATTATAGTAAATAAAACTGCTCTTCTTCACAAAACTGTCTACTGAAAGCGGAGAGAAAAACCTTGCCGTTCCGCTTGTTGGAAGCACATGGTTCGGACCTGCCATATAATCTCCAAGAGCTTCAGGACTGTGATTTCCTAGAAAAACAGAGCCTGCGTTATCAACACGCCCTATATATTCCATAGGATTGTTTATGCAAAGCTCAAGATGCTCAGGCGCAATTTCGTTTGCAAGAGCAATAGCTTCATCAACATTCTTGCAAACAACGACAGCACCGAAATCATTTAAAGATTTTTCGATTATCTCGCTTCTTTCTAACGAACATATCTGGCGTTTCAGTTCGTCGCGAACAGAATTTGCCATTTTCTGCGAATTTGTTAATAAAATAGCGCTTGCAAGAACATCATGCTCCGCCTGACCCATTAAATCTGCTGCTAAAACAGCGGCTTTGCGTTCTTTGGCAGTAAGTTCTACTTCAGAACTACTAGCACCGCGATGGATATTAGACCTAAATTCCCCAGGTTTTGCTTTGCGTTCCATGGCAGCGACTACTTTGCCACCTATGACTAAACAACGTAGATCAGCACCCCT
>JAUZPX010000153.1 GCA_030705695.1 Bacillota bacterium | reverse complement strand
TTTTTTCTTTCCAAGACTTCGCTGCTCAGCTTGCTGTCCATCTACGACGCTCCAATTCTATCCCCATGCGCCCGCTCCGCTATCTTTCTCCTACCGACTTTCTAATATGTTGACTGTCCAAGATGTTTGACAATCCTACAACAAATCATTATTTTTATTATTTATCATCCGGCTGCGGGAAAATTACGATCAGCAGCATTTTGAATTGCTCGGCTGCAAATACGGCGTGGGGAACATGCGCCGGCATGACGATGGTCTCACCGGCTTTTATGGGATAGGCTCCGCCGCCGATTGTGATCAGGCCGGCGCCGTCCAATGCAACTACCATAGCGTCGCCGCTCGATTCATGGGAGCTGATTTCTTCGCCTTTATCAAACGCGAAAAGGGTTAAGCTGACTGCTTTGTTCTGGGCAAGCGTCCGGCTTACGATCTGGCCTTTTTGATAGGACACCTGATCGGCAATGTTCAGGGCCGCCGCGTGATCGATGTTTTTTATTAGATTTTTCATAGCAGTTCTCCTTAATATAATAACCGGAAGGCGCGAAGGGGCCGGCTCTTAAAGCGGGGGAAGAGGGCCCGGTTAAAACGGCTGGTTTATTATGGAAGCGTTATATAAATCCTGACGATAGTTAACTTGCAGATCTCATTTAGCGGAGGTATCAAACACTTTCTTAAAATTCTTTTGATCTTTGCAGCTTGAATATCCGCAAGCACGATAAAAGGCATGCGCATCGGCCCTTGCAGAGCCTGAAACCAAACGTACGCCGCAAGCGTTTGTATCCTTAGCCCATTGCTCGATTTTAAGCAAAAGCATCGTTCCGATTCCGTTTTTCCTGTAGCCGGAAGCGACGGCAATCCCCATAATATTTTTAAAATGCGGGGCATACAAAAGATCATAGTCGTTTGCATGGACATAGCCCACTATTTTACTATCCGCCAAAGCGACATAAATTTTATGCTGTTTTTCTTTTAACAGTTTTTTTAGTTGCTTTTTTACATCCTCAGCCGGATAATCGTAACACATTTCATTTTTGTTTAATAGAGAGATCGACGCACAGTCTTCTAACAGGCATTCTCTTATTACAATATCCAATAAAGTAACACCTCATCCACAATTTCTCTTCCCATACCACTATATTTGCAGAACAAAATGGTAAATTGAAGTTTGTCGGTTAATATACCATCTAAGATTTATTTCTAAACAATTACATTCCATTTTGTATATGGAAATGGATTAATTGAAAAATCAATATTTGTCTCTATATAGGTAGATTCAATTTCAACTAAGCTGATAATTTTCCATTTTTTAAATAAGTCCCTAATGCCTTGTTCATCAAAATAATGATGGGGCACTCCTGCTTCTGAGCCTTCTTCAGTAACATAAGTGTTTTTTTCTATTTCTTTTCCATGAAAAGATGAACCACTTTTTGTAGAAATCAATGACACCATGAACATACCACCATCATAGAGGCTTTCGTATACATTTTCAACAGCTTTATTAATTTTACCAATGGTATTATGATGCAAGGCATCCCAAGAGAAAGCACCATGAAAAGTCGTGCCTGGGAAAGCCTGTTCAGTCATATCTGCGACTTTAAGAGTTGCCCTTAACCCATTATTATCAAGCCATTTTTGAGTGTGAATAATACCATTTTCAGATATATCACTTCCATAAGCTTTATGCCCCATTTGTGACAGTAAGACAGTATGCCTTCCTGCCCCACAGCAAAGATCCCATATTGATAACGGCTTATCAGGGAATATCCTCTCAAGAACCTTCACGAACTTGAACACCTCTGGCTGTGGTAAGACTGCAATAAACTTTTCATTTAGAAATAGCTCATTCCATGCAGCCATAGATTACTCCACCTCCAGTTACTTTACTCCGCGTCACAAACTGCATTCATACTCCGAATTCCTGTCTATCTCTTTGTTAAGTCGGTACGCTATCTGTTAAGTTATAGCACAAAATAAAAATCGTTTCTACAGAATTATTACTCAATTCCTGTAGAAACGATTCTGATCCGAGTGTTCTTACAGCATTTATTCAAGAATGTCAGTAATATCAAGGGTTTACACGCAGCCAGAGAGCAGTATTTATAGCTCATAAATGAAAAAGCTCAATATTTTATGGGACGCACCATGGAGACGGAGCACCCTTTAGCCATTTTGCACAAAATAAACAAATGCTAAAATCAAGCCTCTATTCGTCCTGAAAATATTATTTTAGAGGATTATATGCAAGAGAACAGTTATATTGCACTATTTTTCATGCAAGACGCAGGAACCGTCCCCTTGTCTTGCTGACCGGCTTTGGCAGAACTCGGTATCCGTTGCTTTTTTTTCAGCCGGGAATTTCAGTCGGGTCAATATTATACTTATCATAGAACTCGTCAAGACCGGAAGCGGAATACAATATAAGATTGCTGCACGCACCATACTCGGCTGTGCGAACGACCACTATTGCGTTCTCGCAAATCTTCTTAAAGTCCGCGGAGGAGACAGGCTCAACCTTCTGCCGCCGGAAAATACCCTGCAAGCATTCCAGCAACGCAGGATTATAGCGCGCCATCGGCTCATAATAGGCTACGCTCTCTACCACTACTTCGGACAAAACGCCGCGCAGGGTATCCGTCAAGGACGGGACGCCTCTTATAAAGGAAATATCCACAAGATTTGCGCAGGCGGGTACGGGCATTCCCGCGTCTACGATTACAATGGCATCCTTGTGACGCGCTTTCGTGAGCGCTGCCATCAGTTCGGCATTCAAAACGCCGGTTTTTTTCATACTCTAATCAGCTTCCTTCTTTACAGGTAAAGCGGTCAACATCTTAATGTTAAACGGAAATTGTATTTTTCCTTATTTCGTATCGTGCAGACAATCTCCCATAAGCTGCTTTGCTTCCGACAAACTTTTTGCGCCGAGAAGCTTGCATATGAGGTTCACATTTTTCAGCAAATAGCGCAAATGGTCCATTATAAAAAGCAGGCTGTCCTGTTCGCGCCCCGTCAGAACAACGAAAACAATCTGCGCAATCTCATCGCTCCACCGAACCGGCTTTTTCAGAATGAGCAGGCCGACTTTTGTCTCTTCCAGCACCGGATACGTGGAACTTATGACGGCAATATTGTCGCCGAGCGCTCCGGATGAGATGCTTTCCCTGTGAGTGAACATATGATAGATGTCTTCCGCATCCGTCACAGCGGACGACACAAGTTCTCCGGCGTAGCGCAGGACAGCCTCTTTGCTGCTTAAAGACAGATCCGGCACAAACCATTGCTCAACGAACGAATCCAAAAATCTTTGTATGCGCAGATCTCTCTTCTTGATAAACTGT
>JAUZPX010000152.1 GCA_030705695.1 Bacillota bacterium | reverse complement strand
GATATAGTTTTTTTGCATCTGAATTTTAATTTTAACATAAAATCCAAACTATTATCTAATTTTAATTGATTTTTTAATTATTTTTTATAAATTAGTGATTTTTAAAAATTAAAGTGGTATAATATGTCAAGTGAAGTTTTTAAATATTACTAGTAAGGAGTGATCCTATGGCTTCTAAATTCATCATTACAATTGCAAGAGAATTTTGCAGTGGCGGACATGAAATCGGTAAAATACTTGCAAAAAAATTGAACATCGACTTTTATGATAAAGAATTGATTTCATTAGCTGCAAAAGACAGCGGCATTGATCCAAGCGTATTTGAAGATGCGGACGAACGTGCAACAAACAGCCTTCTTTATTCTTTGAGTCTCGGCATGTATAGCTTAAGCAGCAGCTTTGCTCCAATGGGAGATCTCCCTGTAAACGACCGTCTCTTTGTTATTCAACATAATATAATTAAAGAACTTGCTGACAAAGGTCCGTGCGTAATAGTTGGCCGATGTGCCGATTATGTTTTAAGGGAACGCAAAAACTGTATAAAGATTTTTATTCATGCCGACCCTAAAATTCGTACTGCAAAAGCTATTGAAGTTCATGCACTTGATCCATACAAAGCGGAAGCAATCGTGCATAAAACAGACAAGACAAGAGCCAATTATTACAGCTTCTACTCCGAACAAAAATGGGGTTTTGCAAAAAATTTCGATTTATGTCTGGACAGCGGAAAGCAAAGCCTTGAAGAATCGGTTGAATTAATAGAATCATATATTAAAATTCGTGAACGTAATTAAAAAGAAAATAATGTAACGATACAAAAACACCTGCATAAGATATTAAAGGCAAATTGTTTTCAGGGGGTGTTTTTGTGGAAAATATTATTCACAGATCAGATATTGATGATTTGATCTTTTGTGATGAAGAATGGCACCCAAGTGAGAAATAATTTTCTCAACAATTAAATTTGTCTATTGTCTTCCTTTCTCTATAAAAATCCGGCTGATAAAATGTTTTATCAGCCGGATTTTTTGCCCCTAAAACGAAATTTACGAGGGCAAGCTTAATTGATTAATTGTTGCTATTAACTAGCTGCATTAAATCAACCCATTTTCCGTTTTGCTTTACAGCTACATGAACATGGCTTGCATCGGAAGATTCAGATGGAACAGTGCCAACTTTTCCGATTGTATCACCCTGCTTAACAGAATCGCCCTTAGAAACAAGCGTATCTGTCAATAATCCTGAATAATAAGCAATTATGCCGTTACCGTGATTAATCTCAATTGTTTCGCCAAGAAGGCTGTCTTTATAGATACTTACAACTTTTCCGTCTGCCATTGCTTTAACTTCTGTATCCTTAGCAGCATTAAAGTCAGTACCTGTGTGCGCTTCCCAGTCGTTAAATGTTTTGTTGTACACAAGTGTATCGCCGCTGAAAGCCTTTAATACAGTTCCGTTTTTTATAGGATATATCAAAGAGGAAACTTCATTATTTGTAGTATTAGCGTTTGGCGATGTTGAAGGATTTGTTGATGCTTCTATGCCTGTTGCCGTAGAAGCATTTGTAGTCACAAGTGTATTTGACTGAGAAGGCGGAACAGTAGGATCAGGATACGTTGTATCGGTTGGTGTAACTATAATACCGCTTACCGGCGTATTCACAAGCTTACTTTGCACATTATCCGATGATGAAGTCTTGGGAACATTTGCAGGTTTAATATAATTCATTACACTTCCGTAGGTAATCCATGCTGCAGCGCCAATTGCTATAATGCACACAGCAAAAGCAATGTAAAAGCCTAACTTATCCTTTTTTAGTTTTTTCTCGTTAAAAAAATGTAAATCACTCAATTGAATTGCACCTCCGATTATATTTTTGCCTCTTTTTTTACCTTTATACGAAAACACAAGAAAAAGCAGGAAAGTTTTTTGCTCAGAATAATTTTTTCGAGTTTTTCATATAAATGAATATATTCGGGGAAATGGGCGGTGCAATCTTTATGTTTATAACAATAAGAAAAAATAATTTTTTGGGCATTTTTGCTTGCATAATTCTTATAACAATTATCTCATTAATTTCAAGTAATATTCATCAGCAGGCAGTTGCAACTTCCGCACCTGTTTCAACAAATTGGGGTTTAGGTTTTAAAGCTGACGGTCAACCGCCTGTCGGAAATGCTTCTGCTGATTTTTTAAAAAAATACGACTCTTACTATCTTGACACAAGCGGCAAAAAAGTAATTTACCTTACATTTGATGCAGGATATGAAGCAGGCTACACTTCGCACATTCTTGACGTTCTGAAAAAACATAAAGCACCTGCAACTTTTTTCATTGTCGGAAATTATCTTGAAACTTCCCCTGACCTTGTAAAACGCATGGTAGCAGATGGTGATATTGTCGGAAACCATACTTTTCATCATTACGATATGTCAAAAATCAGTGATGCCCAGTCTTTTCAAAATGAAATTACATCAGTCGAAACTCTATATAAAAAAATCACAGGCAAGGATATGGAAAAATTCTATAGGCCTCCTCAAGGAAAATACAGTGTAACAAATCTTGATCAGGCAAAAGCACTCGGATACAAAACGATTTTCTGGAGCCTTGCATATGTTGATTGGTATAAAGACAAACAACCAACAGCTCAGCAAGCATATGATAAACTAATTCCTCGTATTCATCCTGGTGCAATTGTACTCTTGCACAGCACATCGAAAACAAATTCAGAAATACTTGACGAACTTCTAACCCGTTGGGAAAACATGGGTTATACGTTCGGCAGCTTGAAAGATTTAAAATAAACAAACAACGAAAAACTCCGCTTTCTTCAAAGAGAAAAGCGGAGTTTTTAAATTAATTATGTATTTTTATCAACCTGTTTAAATGTTTTTAGATTTCCTGTTTTATTCGAGCGTTTTTCAAGTTCAGCCATAACATCGTCAAGGCTTATCCCTTGATGTACCATCATAACCATCATGTGAAACGCAAGATCAGATATTTCAAGAATTGTTTCAGCATTGTCATTGTTTTTGGCTGCAATTATTGTTTCAGCACACTCTTCGCCAACCTTTTTAAGAATCTTATCGAGCCCTTTATCAAGAAGATAGCAGGTATACGATCCTTCTTCACGCTTCTTACTGCGCTCAACAACTGTATTATACAGTTCGGTTAAAACTTCATTGTTCATAGTATACTCCCATTAATAAATCTGTTGAAAAAAGCAGGTATGATTACCTGTATGACAAGCTGCTCCCGTTTGTTCAACCGTAATAAGTAAAGTATCATCATCACAGTCGCCAAAAATTGATATAACTTTTTGAATATGACCCGATGTAGCACCCTTATTCCAAAGCTCATTGCGGCTTCGGCTGTAAAACCAGG
>JAUZPX010000151.1 GCA_030705695.1 Bacillota bacterium | reverse complement strand
TCTGAATAATCTCCGGTTTCTTTAGCTTTCTTATATAAATCAGCAGAAATCAAAGCAGACTCATATTCTTGTACGGAACTAAGCTGAGTTGACTTTTTAATTTTTGATTTAACAAGTTCCGGATTAACAGACAAATTATTAGCTGCTTCATTTTTCCATTGTACCACCGATTCTTTATCATATCCGAATTCATCTTCCGGAAGAAATTCTTTTGCATCCTGAAGCAAAGCCGACCGTTCAATTGTGTTTGTTCTAAATTCGCTTATCTCTTGAAGTTTTTTATCTGCTGCAAAAAGCTGAAGGTTCAATTTATACTTTTCTGCTTCGTCCGTCGAACTTTCAATTTTATGTTGCATGGTTTTTATAACCTTATTAAGTTCCTTCTCGTCATCAGGAAGTATATCCGCAGCAGATTTAATAAATATTTCTTCCTTTGCGTTTGTGGGGGCTTTCCCGAGTGTTTTCGGCTCAGCAAATGAGTTTATATTGCCAACGGGTAAATCTTCGCTCTTAATCGATTCTGGCGCGTTGACTTTTTCAATCTTGGATTTCTTTGCAAGATAATCAGCATCTGCCGGAAAATGTTCTCCGTAAACAGAATCAAACCCATTTGTCAGGTGTTTGTCGATTACCATTTCGATTCTTTTTGCAACGGGCGTGTTCTCTGCTCCGTGATCGTTGACAATCGATTCAAGTCCATCTTTTATTTCAGCGTAAGTCGCCTTTGTAGAATCTTTTAAATCTTTCATAACCTGAGTTGTTGGTTCGATGTCATTTTTTACACTAGGAAACTCATGCTTCAAAATATAGTTTGCCTGAGACTGAATATTATCCTTAACCTCTGGGTGTTCAAACTGATACGATTTAACCTTTTTATTCCCTACGTTGCCCTCTGTTCCGGCTACAATACTTCTCTCGGACATAGGAACAGTGCTAGAGTTTTTAGCAGGCTTTTCTATTTTGGGTTCAGCTTTTAAAACCTTTTCATCCGGTTCTGCTGCATTTTCTATCGCCGCAACTTTAACCGACTCAGGTTTTGCCATAGGTTCTCCGACTGGAACTATCTCTTTATCCTGATTTATAATTTCAGAAACAGGTTTAACTTGCAACTTTTGATTTACAGGCTTTGCATTTTTTAAGATATCATTTACACTATTTGTTTCGTTGATATTTTTAACTTCTTTTTCGAGTACATCCTGAATCGCTTCTTTTGTCATGCCTGTTGATTTGGCAAGGTTATCAATTGTTGTATGTCCGTTTTCAAGCATTTGAGACATTATATCGGGACGTGAAACTATTTTATCAGCACTTGCTATCTTTTCGCCTTTTGAAAGGGCATTTAACAATTTATTAGTTGCTTCAATCGGAATCTTTTTTAAGGCCGCTACGCCAATATCTTTTATAACACCTGCACCTATATAACTTGTAGGGTCTTGAAAAGCACCAAGCGCAATTTCAGAAAGCCCATGCAAGTACGGATTATTTTTCTTAAGATTTTCTATATCTTTTTTACTATATCCAAACATTTCTAATGGGTCTGCTTCTTGCTCGCCTGTAGCGCCTTTAATCAAAGATGTAACGGGATTTTGATAAGGTTTAGGGTTATATGCAAACTTTCCGTTTTTATCCTTATTAAAATCAGTAATAGGCACTTCGTGTTTTTCAAACTGCATTCCTTTGCCGTACTGAGAATTCTTAAATGTATTAGCAATGGAATTCCTAGGAGCATCTATGACTTTTAAAGCCGTTCCAACTACCTTTTGGCTTATTTTTTCTTCCGCGCTTTTAATAGGCTGATTAATCTGATCAACTTTGCTTTCGTAATGTTGTGAAGCTTCTCCTGGGTTATTGCTAAGTTTTTTGCTCAGAGCAGTAGCCTTTTGCATATCTGATAAGCTTTGAGGCTTAATTGATTTTTGGGGCACGGCGTTTAAAGCCTTGCCAGCATTATCAAACATAGCATCAGTAGACACTTTGCTAAGCTTATTGCTCAAGGATTTTGTATCCACTTGTTTTTGCATAAGAACAGTTTTGCCCTGAGTAGGTTCTGTGGATTTTTGGGCCTTCTTTTCAGGCTGTTTTTTTACAGGGTCAGGCCCAAGAACAAAGTCATAAGAACTTTTTGTCGTCGTAGCTGTCTGAATTGTTTTATTTGAAGTTGATCTATTTGGCTTAGATCCTGAATCTGGCCCTAATTCAAAATCATATTTAGATGCCACAATCAATCACCCCTATTTCTTTTTGGTTTTTGACACTTGTTTTTTACTTGCCTGCCAGTACTTATTTAGAAGCGAATTATAATAAGCTGTGCCCATTGCCGAAGTATACTTATCCTTATTGTTTAAAATGTTTTCATAAGCCGATTTCGGATTATTTGCATATTCCCCAGAAGAAAGAGCGTTTACGGCTTGGTTGTATTTTACTACCTTAACCGTATTATCCCAACTTTTGCCTAAAGCCTGTGTAGAAAGTTGGTTCGCTTGATCTTTGGTTAACAATCCTCCGTCAACATATTCCTTAATTCTTTCGCCTATACCTGACACATAAGGTACACTGTTCATTCCATACTTTTGAGTAGTAATATTTTTACCGCTTGTTATATCAAACGTTGTAGTTTTAAATGAAGGCGACGCGAGCAAAGACTTTCCGTATGCAGAAATCGAACTTTGAATATCGTTAAAGTTAACGGAATTTTGGTCTATTTTTCCGCTTCCACCACTACCACTATTCGGATTATAGTATGGCTTATTTATTTGATACTGAGTTTTTGCCGTGTCGTTTAAGGTTTTTTGCTTGTTTAATTCTAAATTACCTTGAGCAATAGTTGCATTAATTTTGGCAACATCGTAATCTTTTGTACTTGCTCCTTTCGGAACATTTAATATTTTAGCAACACTATCACTCGCTATTCCGTCAGTCTGCCATACCTTCAGCGCATTTTCAAAGGCTTGTTGATTACCTTTTGCTGCCGCTTCTGCTGCAGCCTTATCCAAAGCTGCTTGATTGGCTTTTTGAGTCTGAATCTTTTCTTGTCTCAATGAACCAAGTATGCCAGCTTTCCAATCATTTGTAGGATCATTATCACCTTTAATCTTATTGATCTCAGCTTGGAAATCATCATAATACTGATTTGCAGTAGCGGCATAATCAGATTTTGCTTTATCTTCAGCGTTTTGATTCCTTGTTTCGATACCTAAAAGAGTATTTACCATATTCAAAGTATCATTTTGCTTTTGTCTCTGTTCTGTATTGTATCTATCTTCAAACTCTGGCGCTGCCAAATCAGCTTTATTGATAAGATCATTCTTAGCCGATGATGCTATCTGTTGAGCCGCCGAATTAAAATTACCGCTTTGATTTCCAAGATATTCAGCATTTGTATTGTCGTAAGCTGTGTCAGCCTGTTTCAACATATCAGCCTTGTAATTTTGGTAATCC
>JAUZPX010000150.1 GCA_030705695.1 Bacillota bacterium | reverse complement strand
CCCTGCCCAGCTGATATGCTCCTTGCTCCAGAGCGGTTTTCCGATACTGATCAGCCATTCGGCGGCATCCGAGAGAATGCCCTCGATGACGGGGATTTCTTTTTCGGAAGCGGTGATGATTTCGATCATATGCTATCCTTTCTTGTTTCAAAAATTAAAGATTTATCTAGCAAAAAACCGACGCAATCCGGGGCATCGGCGCCCAGACGGTCGGCATTAAGATGTTATACTCCGCGTGGTCATTCCACTTCCGTCAGTCATATAACGATTTCATTATAACAGGTTTTTGCTCCGTGTCAATCGGGGAAAAAGCAGACGCATGTGCCTTTCTTTAATGCTTCTCCGTGTTACCTACCTTGACAGAAAATCCGTTGCGGCTCCATAACCATAATGGGGTGTGAATATCAATCGGACACCGGTTTGTGCCGATAAAAACCGAGTTCCATAAATCACTGACAATTTCGCGGATATGATTTTCATTGATATCCTCGTTATTGATTAATCCGAGTTTTACGCTTGCTTGAATCACATGGGTATCGGGTGCAACTGTGATTTTTTCTCTGTCAATAAATTTTACATCCGTATATTGCTCCATGACATACAGCCAATAATTCATGATCTTTGCTCCGGATAAATACGGAAATTGTTTTTTGTGGTTCATTATGTAATTTTTCGTTTTTTCAACGGAATAATGGTTAAATTTAAAAAATTCTTTAACGCTGCCGTTAAAATCAGATATAAACGTTTTGCATAACTCCATCCAGATCAAAGGATGTTTATTCGGTTGAATCGCAATTTTATACTTTGTAAGTTTTTCACGGAGTTGATCTATTTCCATTGCAACGACTTTTATGGGGACGAACACATCCGATGTTTCTGCATCGAAATAAGTTTTTTGAGCCGATTCCCAGAGTTTATATGAATTTCTTTGGTAATTCAAAGCCATCGGCAATGTAAAATACAAATAGTTTTCGTCGGAGTCCTTTTGAAGATGAGGATTTGCATCCTCCGGCATCACTTTGCCTCCGAGCGCACCTGCCTTATACAGTTTGATAAGCGTTTCGGCGTTTTCAAGAATTTCAACTTTTTTATCCGGAGTCAATTCATATGTCTTATTCATGGAGCTCGTTTTCCTTTTTGTAAAAGCTATATCTATCTAAAATGGAGGAGATATTTCCGTGATCGGAATAAACGGCTCGGGCTTTTCAGGATGCTCACCGAGCATCTTTTCCATCCAGATCAAATCATACCATCTGCCGAATTTATAACCGCATTTCGTAAAATGGGCGACCTGTTTATAACCCATGGATTTATGAAAGAAGACGCTCGTGTGATCGAGATGTTCATCCTCGACTTCAATATATCCGATACCGGCATTCAGGTTGATCACATGCTGGCGCTTCAGGGTATCTTCCAATGCTTTGTAGAGTATTTTCCCGATTCCTTTTCCTCGGCAATCCTGTTTGATATAGATTGAGGTTTCGACCGATCGGCTGTAAGCCGCTCGCGCCTTAAATAATGACGCATATGCATACCCAATGATTTTACCCGCTTCCACGGCAACCAGATAGGGATATTTCATCAGCGTATTTTCGACCCGTTGGGTGAATTCATCAAGCGAAGGAACCTCATATTCAAATGTGATAGCGGTGTTTTCCACATAGGGTGCGTAGATTTGCAGGAGTTCTTTTGCATCTGCCGGGGTTGCCATTCTGATGATGATTTCGGAGTTCATTGATTGTTTCACTTTCTTTATAAAGAATTATATTGATTATTAGGATTTAACTTCTTCAAGTATATCCGATAAACATTTTTCAAATAAAGCTTGAGTGCTTATTGCATCACTTAATGCCCTATGCCGACTATCAACCGGAAGACTAAATAGTTTAATAAGGGTATCCAGTTTATGATTTTTCAACTCAGGATATAGGTTTCTTACCATATCGAGAGTGTCGATGTATGTAAAGGATGCGGGTAATTTTCCTCCTACAGCAGTTTTGTAAAAAGAAGCATCAAAAAGTGCGTTATGAGAAATAAAACAATTATTATCGATGAAGATATTCATTTGGGTAAGCACATCACTGAGTTTGGGTTGATTTTTCACCATTTCATCAGTTATTCCCGTTATATGCGATATTTCATCAGGAATTTTAATACATGGGTTAATCAACATATTAAAAGTATCTACGATATTTCCGTTTTGTACTTTCACAATGCCGATTTCTATGATTCTGTCTTTCTGAGGATTAAAACCCGTGGTTTCAAAATCGACAACGACATAACTTTCTGTTTTTTTGAACTCCTTAATGGATTTTTTTGTTCTCAATTCTCTTTTATATTGAACTAGATTTTTATCTTCATACTCATTAATGAAAGCGGTGAGTTTTAAAATAGTGTTTGAAACAGTACCAACCTTCCCATTTAAGATTGGGATTCCCATTTTTTCATACTTAAGCAACTGTTCGAAATTTGGCACCATACGTTTTGCGCAATCATATTTAATGTCTTCACGATTATATTTATCATATGCATTCATATCGTATTGAAGTTTCTCAACGATGGGGCCGGCTTCGGTTTTTATTCTTTGCATGCAAGATAAACATAATTCAAATTCATCGACTTTAAAAAACAAACCACTTTTATTGCACATTTTACAAGTCCCCATATTTACACCTCCATATTTTTATTCATTATATCGAAAAGAGTAAAAATGGCATTGTATTATTTACACCGCGTCAAAAACCACCATGATATGACCGTCAAGGCAGTCGACATTCACTTCGGCCCGCCCGTCTTTGTATTCAAAGGGGATTTCTTTTCCGGACGGCGCAAGAATCGCATGGTTGGGCGCTTTGGATAACCGGATCGATAACCGTAGATTCACGAGCGGGAAGGGGTTATCAATGATATCCATGGTCTCGGTTTTGCGCAAGGGGTAATAGCTGATCAAATGCACAACCGTTTTGCCGTCTTTCTCCACCACGGTCGTCTCAAGATGAGTCGGTCCGTTGTCCCTGACAAGCGGTTCGGGCATAATCCGGTCAATGCAGTTTTTTAAGATCAAGCGGTGGGGAAAACTCGCGTTTTTGCCGTAATCCGTGAAAATCGGAAACGCGAATGTGACGACTTTCCCATTCTGAACAACGGCCGAATACCCCGACAGCTTATCGTAAGGCGTCTGGCCGTGTGAGCAGAAATGCTCGTATGTCCGCTCGAAATAGGGGTCGATGGACTCACAGAGGGTCTCTGCGCCGTCTTTGGCTTTCATCCGGAAAGCGCGCTCATCGACCACATGAACCATATCCGGCAAATCCTTTGCCATCGTATGATCGGGTTTCAGATAGGAGACGGAGTAGGGTGAATCCCCGTGGGCCGAGATGCCGAGTTCATCTAAAACGGGCTGCCCGTCTTCATCGAGCGCCGCTTTCCCCGAGAATAACAGCGCACCGCCGTTCTTTG
>JAUZPX010000015.1 GCA_030705695.1 Bacillota bacterium | reverse complement strand
TTCTTCTGACAGTATTATATCATATGATCTCGTGTGTAGTATTGACAATTTATGTATTCTCAAAAATTCTCCTGCTACTTTACAGTTGGAATCAGCTTTTAATATGTTTAAAAATATAGATATAGGTCTGTTTGCAGGAGCAATTATCTTTATGATTTACGATATCCGCAACATTGTGCGTCAACAATAGGAGCATTTTATGGAAGTTTATCAATCAATTAAAAATATAAGTCAGCCAACAGCCGTTGCATTGGGACTGTTCGACGGAATTCATTTGGGGCATCAGGCGGTAGTTTCTGCTGCAGTTGAAAAAAAGTGTGATGGGCTTATTCCTACAGTTCTAACCTTTTCACAAAACCCTAAAGAAATTATTACAGGAAAGCAAATTCCGAGAATTCTATCGAAATCTGACCAGGAAAAAATTTTTTCAGAAATGGGAGTTGAGCTATTTTTTCGTCTTTCATTTCCTGAATTTCAAAACATGAGCGGAGAAGATTTTGTAAAAACTGTTCTTTTTGAAAGCCTCAACGCAAAAAAAGTTTTCTGTGGCTTTAACTATCATTTCGGGCATGGCGGTAAACAAAACGCTCATGATCTAAAAAAGCTTTGCTCGGCTTACGGCATTGAAGCAATTACCATTCCAAAAGTTACTTGCGACGGTGAAGTTGTAAGTTCATCACGCATTCGCAGTCTAATTATGAAAGGTGCTGTATCTACTGCCAATCATCTTTTAGGTGGCAGATGCTTTTCGTTTACGGCCGAAGTTATTACAGGCAATCGCCTTGGCAGGACTTTAGGTACTCCCACAATTAATCAGCGCTTTGAGGACGGCTTTATATTACCGAAATTCGGTGTATATGCATCGGTTTTGAATCTTGACGGAAAATATTATGTCGGCGTGACAAATATCGGCATGAAACCGACAGTCGGATCAACCATACCATTGGCAGAAACATGGATTCCTGATTTTAATGGCGATCTTTACGGTAAAATAATTACGGTTAAGCTTGTTACATTTATTCGGAGCGAAAAAAAATTCAAAAATATTGAAGACCTAAAAAGGGCAATCTATAAAGATGCAGAAAAAGCAAAAAAACTCTTAAAAATATAATAAATTAACCTCGCTAAAATAAAAAATTAAAAAGCGAGGTTTTATTTTATAGGACAGCAAGAGGCTGCCCTTTTATTTTTTACTCAGAAAGTCCTAAACTCGGAGCAGGATCATAACGAGTTCCGTTAAACCAGCACTCAAAATGCAGGTGTGGCCCTGTAGCGTCACCTGTTTCGCCCTCATTACCTATGTACTGCCCGGCATCTACATGTTCTCCATTTGTAACTGCAACATAACTAAAATGAGCATACTGTGTTGCATACCCGCCGCCATGGTCGATCATGACATGATAGCCCCAACCGTCACCCCAGGAATCTGTAGAATCACATACGATGACAGTTCCGGATGCTGCAGCAACGATTTTTGCTCCGTAAGGGCCTGCAATATCAATGCCTTTATGACTTCTTCCATCGCCCCACCATGCAGAAATATAAGTTACACCCGGCATCGGCCAAGTATATATTCCATTGGATTTTACATCTGGCGACGTCGTACTCGTTCCGCCATGGTCAGCTGTGTATTGTCTTTGAATTTCTGCCATCTTATCAGATAGCTGTTGAGCCTGAGATGAATTCTCATCTTCATCCTGCTGAAGCTTACTTGTTTTACTCTGCAAATCTGCAATTACAGAATTGCATTGCTGCATAAGACCGTTTAACTCATCTTTTTTAGATTCCTCTTGGGAAACTGAGTCGGAAACGGTATCTTTTTCACTTTGAATATCAGCTTTTTCAGAAGTTATTTTATCAATTTGGGCTTTCATTCCGTCAATCATTTTTTTATCGGAATTACTAATCTGCTGCACCAAATACGCTTTATCGACAAAATCGTTAAAGTTTTTTGAACCCAAGATTATCTCAAGCGACGAAACATCGCCCGATATATACATCGCACGGATTCTTGCTCGGAGTGTTGTATAGTCAGCTTGAATCTGAGACTGTTGTGAATCAATTTCGGATTGCTTTTCGTCTATTTTTTGATTGTATCGATCAATAGTTTGATTTAAAAGGTCTATTTGCTGCTGAACATTCGATATTTTTTGCTCCAGAGCGGTTTTAAGGCTTTGCTTGTTGCTAAGGTCTGATTTTGCCTGCTGAAGCTGCTGATCAATCTGTGCTCCCTTGTCTTGAAGCTCCTGTTTTTGCTGTTGTAAATCGCTTAAACTACTTGCATAAGCAATAACAGGTTTTGTTGTATTGGCTGTAACGACAATTGCTGATACAATAGCCGTGCAAAAACAAATATTAATTATTTTTTTTATTTTGGCTTTTTTAAATTTCATAATATATTCCTGACTTTCAGATATAAATACAAAATCATATTACCTTATGAAAACAACTTGTTGGTTACAATTTCGTAAATTATTTTCTGCCATCTTTCGGTAACACATGTTTTAAAAAGAAAATCCGAGAAGAGGCGAAATTCCTCTTCCCGGCCATCTATTTAAAGCAGACGTTTGTGGCTTTCAGCCCGCCTGCAATAATATAGTATGTGTTTGCCGGTCTGAGGGTGATTACAGTTTTACTTGCCGGTCTGAGGGTGATTACAGTTTTACTTAATATAGAGGTCAGATTCCTTTTCATGAACATGAGACTTCTTTTTGCGTAATGTAATTTTCTGCTTATTAATAAAAAGGCAAACAAGAATATAGCCAACGATAACTATCGTACCGATATTACCGATTGTCGATGCGACTTCATTGCCTTTCCAAATTTGATTTATAAAATAGCTGACTAAAATCCAAATGCCCTGAAACAAAAAAAATACGGCAATCGGTTTTAACAACACGTGACTTTTAAAAAACGGCATAAACATTACAACGGCAGCTAAAAAACAAAAAATAGCCGAAATAAAACTCAACAGCAATGTGATGCCCCCTTTTAAATATTAATATACATGTTAAGTATAGTCCATTTATTTCTTTTAGTCAATCAAAAAAACATTGAATTTGAGGGAATTTTACAAATTTTACTTGTTCTATTCAAAAAATAACTCTATATTTAACTCATTTAAAGAGAATATGTCACTTTTAACTGTATTTATTTTCAAATTGTGCAATATTTTTTAGTGCAACCTCATTTTTAATTGTAATTCGTCGGTATGATGTCTGAATTAAGCCGTTATTTGCAAAACAATTAAGCGTTTTGCTCACTGTTACGCGCGAAACTCCAACAATACTGCCGATTTCCTCGTGAGTCAACTCAACGATAAATCCAATCGGCTTTTTAATCTTTGCGTTTAGAAGAAGCCTTGCAATTCGGCAGTCAGCCTGTAAAAACGTCATGGAATCGACTTCTGCGGAAAGTGTTTGAATTCTGTCCGCTTGTACATTTAAAAGCGTGAGTGCAAGCTTTGGCGTTGCTTGGATAAGACTTAATAAATTTCGGCGGTCAACAGCAATAATTTCTGAAGCAACAATTGCTTTTGCTGAAGAAATACGCTCAACATTCAGAAAAAACGCTGCTTCCCCCAAAATACTTCCCTCTGTGGCAATTGCAAGTGTTCTTTCCGCTCCGTCGGCAGAATTAATATAAATTTTCGCCTGTCCCTTTACAACAAAATACAAAGCATATGCTTCAGCGCCCTGCTCGTAAATAATATCGTTTTTCTTGTATTTCTTAGGCATTTGACTGTCAATTAACAGCTTTTGCATATCCGTTGGCAAAATATTACCGGGTTGTTCCATTAACTTCACCGCCTATAACAAATATATCGCACTAATTGTATCATAGTTTACATTCTTTGTGCAATACCTGTGTTATAATCAACTAAATTCATTACAGGAGGTCGATACTATGGGCATGACAATGTCGCAAAAAATCCTTGCTCATCATGCGGGGCTAAAGGAAGTTAAAGCAGGTCAATTAATTGAGGCAAAATTAGATATGGTACTCGGCAACGATATCACTTCTCCTGTGGCAATTAATGTTTTTGAAGATAACGGTGCATGTGGTGTCTTTGATAACACTAAAATTTCACTGGTTATGGATCACTTTACACCGAACAAAGACATTAAAGCGGCAGAGCAATGTGCAAAAGTACGCCGCTTTGCTGATAAATATGATATTGCAAATTATTTTGACGTAGGTGAAATGGGCATTGAACACTGCCTGCTGCCTGAAAAAGGACTTGTCGGTCCTGGAAATCTCTGCATCGGAGCTGATTCTCATACATGCACATACGGTGCATTAGGTGCTTTTTCAACAGGTGTCGGCTCGACAGATATGGCTGCCGCTATGATTACAGGAAAAGCCTGGTTCAAGGTTCCTTCCGCCATAAAATTTGTTTTAACAGGAAAACCATCAAAATATGTAAGCGGCAAAGACGTAATTTTACATATTATCGGTATGATCGGCGTTGACGGTGCTTTGTATCAATCAATGGAATTTGCAGGCGACGGGCTTAAATATCTCTCTATGGATGACCGTTTCTGTATTGCAAATATGGCAATTGAAGCAGGCGCTAAAAACGGGATTTTCCCTGTTGATGATTTTACACGAGAGTACGTCAAAAATAGATATAACGGTGAAGTTTTGGAGTTTACTGCCGATGACGATGCCGTTTATGAAAAAACATATACTATTGATCTCTCGACGCTTCGTCCGACCGTATCTTTCCCCCATTTGCCGGAAAATACAAAAACAATCGATGAAGTCGGTTCCATAAAAGTTGACCAGGTCGTTATCGGTTCCTGCACAAACGGTCGTATATCCGACCTTAGAATTGCAGCCGAAATACTTAAAGATAAGAAAATTGCAAAAGGTGTAAGATGCATTGTTTTCCCTGGCACGCAAAATATCTGGCTTGAGGCTATGCATGAGGGGCTTTTCGATATTTTCGTTAAAGCAGGCGCTGTGGTTTCAACACCGACATGCGGTCCTTGCCTTGGCGGACACATGGGCATCCTTGCAAAAGGCGAGCGCTGTATTTCCACCACAAACCGCAACTTTGTCGGCAGAATGGGTCATGTTGAATCTGAAGTCTATTTAGCAAGCCCGGCTGTTGCGGCGGCCAGCGCAATTACAGGCTATATTTCAAATCCCGAAAAAATATAACGGAGGGCTGAGATTATGAACTTAAACGCAAGCGGAACCGTTTTTAAATACGGCGATAATGTAGATACAGATGTTATTATCCCTGCAAGATATTTAAATACTTCTTCTCATGCTGAACTTGCTGCTCACTGCATGGAGGATATTGATAAAGAATTTGTAAGCAAAGTAAAGCAAGGCGATATTATTGTGGGCGAGAAAAATTTCGGCTGCGGAAGCTCACGTGAACATGCGCCGATTGCAATTCAGGCTGCAGGAGTCAGCTGTGTAATTGCCTGTACTTTCGCCAGAATTTTCTATCGAAATGCAATTAATATCGGGCTTCCGATTTTGGAATGTCCTGAAGCCGCAAAAGAAATTAAATCGGGAGACCGTGTTTCCGTCGATTTTCAGACAGGAATCATCACAAACGAAACAACAGGCAAAACATATCAAGCCGAGCCTTTTCCTGAATTTATTCAAAACATAATCGCAAAAGGCGGGCTTTTAAATTCTATCAAATAGGTGATATTATGTATTTCAGAAGATTACAGGAGCTTCGAACAGAGCACGATAAAACTCAAGAAGAAATTGCTAATATTTTATATTGCAACCGTGAGGTATATCGTCGTTATGAAAAAGGAATACGTGAAATTCCCGTCTGGGCAATAATCAAGCTGGCAGATTATTATAAAGTCAGCACAGATTATTTACTCGAAAAGGTTAACATGGTATAATGCTCGCAAAGGAGCTGATTCCATGAAAAAGATCTTTGTGAGCGGTTTAATAAATCTTGAAACAACATGTAAAATTAAAAGCTTTCCTATTCCTTATTCCCCCATTGACTATCCGTTTTTCGGAATTAATACCACGGTTTCAGGAGTTGGAATGAACCTTACAAAAGCGCTTAAAACCTTAGGCGACGATGTCTTTCCCCTTTCAATTATCGGAAATGACGAAAACGCTGATTTGGTTTTACGCGCTTTTTCAGATTTAGGCGTAAATACGGAATATATAATGAAGTATGCCGCCCAAACGGCTCAATCTGTTATTTTATATGATAATGACGGAAAACGGCGAATTTACTGCGATTTAAAGAATTTGCAGGATTTATCGGTAAATGAAATCGATGTTTCTGCTGCATTAGAACGCTGCGATCTTGTTATTGCCTGTAATATTAATTTTTCACGGTCACTCTTAAAAGCTGCAAAGGAAAAGAAAATACCTATTGCCACCGATGTTCATGTTTTTTCAGACATTCATGACGAATATAATAATGATTTTCTTAACGCTGCCGATATTCTTTTTTTAAGCGACGAAAATATAAAAGGCGACCCAAAGAAGTTTCTTCTTTCGCTTTTGCAGGAATATCAAAGTAAAATCATAGTTCTCGGTCAAGGAAGCAAAGGTTCTCTAATGATTGTCCGCGAAGAAAATACTGTTTATGATATCGATGCCGTATTCACACGTAAGGTTATAAACACTGCCGGTGCAGGCGACTCGTTATTTAGTTCATTTTTACATTACTATCTTAAAGGTGAAGCGCCAATCGAAGCGTTGAAGCGGGCTACACTTTTTGCTTCTTATAAAATCGGAGAAGCAGGCGCAGCTTCAGGATTTGTTGATGAAGCAAAAATAGAAGAGCTATATAAGCAAACTGCTTTTAATATTAAGACTGATAGCCTAATTTAAATCATCATAAAAAAATAAAACGTAATGACTCATTATGAACCATTACGTTTTTTACATAGAAAAAGCCGAGGCTTGCGGTACCTCGGTTTTCTCTATTTATATATTTCGGAAAAAAAGAGGGAATATATACGAAAAGTGAATAATTAGTCTATAATTAGTATAGTTCATTCAATAACGATATTTGTTAAGTTGTTTTGAATATTTCGTAAAAAAAATTGGCTTATTTTGTTAACTAAATATGTCTGAACAAAAAAGAAACCACCCTATTGGGTGGAGCCTTAAAGTGTTGGCATCTCCTTATTTTCCCGGGCCGTCGCCAGCCAAGTATCTTCAGCACCATTGAGCTTAACTTCCGTGTTCGGTATGGGAACGGGTGGACCCTCAACGTCATCAACACCAACTATTCAGTTTTGCGTTCTCTCTCGACCGCTTGATTATTATATCACGGTGTTTTTAAAAATACAAGCTTTTTTTAAAAATTTTTTTATTTTTTTCAAAAAAGTGTTTTTTCTTCAAAAAACCGCATAAAATAGTCACTTAATTCGACCCTTTTAATCTTTATAGAAACTCTTGATATTAATTTATTAATCAATTATTTAGCTTCTTTAGTAAAGCATACCGTAAATTTAGAAATAAATCAATAGTCGATATATATTATCCTTGCTTGCGCTTCATATTGAAATTTGATACAATAAACATACGCCAAATGGCAAGAAAGGCGAGCGTTTAATAATGAATAAACAAAAACAAGTTGTAGCCATCCATGATATTTCCTGTGTGGGACGCTGTTCTTTAACAGTAGCGTTACCGATTCTTTCAGCGGCAGGATTAAATACATGTGTATTGCCAACTGCTGTTTTATCGACTCATACCGGAGGGTTTTTTGGCTTTACATATCGGGATTTAACCGAAGACATTCGTCCGATTTCCGAACACTGGCAATCTCTTGACTTGAAGTTCGATGCATTATATAGCGGTTTTCTTGGCTCATTTGAGCAAATTGACCTCATTGCCGAGCTTTTTGACACATTCAGAGCAGAAAACACGCTGATTTTGGTTGACCCTGTAATGGCAGATAACGGTCAAATATACAGTGTCTATTCTCCTGAAATGGTAAAAGGCATGGCAAAGCTATGCTCAAAAGCGGACATTATCGTACCAAATATGACAGAAGCCTGCTTCATTCTTAATGAACCATACAAAGAGGGTCCATATACAAAAGAGTATATCGAGCAAATGCTTAAAAAGCTAAGCACATTGGGTCCAAAAAATGTTGTACTAACCGGTGTTTGGTTTAATGAAAATGAGCTTGGAGCCGCCTCTTACAGCAAGGAAAACGGTAAAATCAGTTATTCGTTTTCTAAAAAAATAGACGGTTTGTTCCACGGCACTGGCGACATCTTCGGGAGCACATTACTTTCAGGCCTCATGAATGGCTTTTCGCTTGATGATTCTGTAAAAATAGCTGTAGATTACATATACCGCTGTATAAAACTAACAGATGATATGGGTTTAGAACGCCGATATGGCGTTTGCTTTGAAAAAGAACTTCCTTGGCTAATTAATAAGTTGGGTCTAATTAACACTTAAAACGTATATAAATACTGAAAACGTTTTTGGAGGAATGTAATATTTATAAAAAAAAATTGAAGATTTCTCTTTCTTGTATTTTATGCCTGCTTTCCGTATTTGCATTTCTTTTCCCATTAAATCAAACGGTCGCCAATGCCGACAGCATTTTGTACGGCGATGTTAATTCAGACAATATTGTAAGCTTAAAGGATGCCACCGATATTCAAAAATACAATGTAGGGCTGCTTACACTTTCCGACGGTCAGAAAACCTGCGGTGATGTCAACGCCGATGGCTCGGTAACGCTAAAAGATGCTACCATGATTCAAAAATATCTTGCAGAGATAATAAGCAGCTTCCCCGCACAAACGCCTGTCCACAGTGACTCTTACTGGCAATTCCGTTGCGTGGGGACAATGAACATAACACGTGATCAAGTAAGCAATACATCAGTTACGGATACACAACAAGGCGGAGCATATTGGAATAATATAAATACTGCAATAAATTATGCCAAGGCTGCAAACGCAAATTATGCGGAAATTGCTTTGATGTTTGACCAGAAAAGCACGCCACAGGAATTGATTCCATACTTTTCCGTTGTTCCGACTCTGGCACGGCAATCAGGTATGAATGTCTATTATCGCATGACTCCGCCACAAAACATGCAGGGCGAACTTATAAACTCCACGGGTACAGAATTCACCCAGGCATGCCAAAATTATTTTGCTTATCTAAAACAATTTATGACAGGTATGGGAACTCAATATATACAAAACGGTGATATTTTCTCAACTTGGGCTGAAGGCGACTGCCAGTTTACAACTGCTTTAGGCTGGACTGACGGCACCGCCAAATATAAGCAATATGTTCAGCAAATGGGCAGCCTAATTCAGGCGTGGAAACAACAAAGCGGAATCAAATTCTACTATACGGAGTCTGTTTGCGGAGGCGAGGCACGAATCCGAGATCAATTTGATGCCGAAACCTGTAAATACATTGACTTCATTAGCTGGGATAATTATGTAGGCATCGGCGGCGGGCAGCAAGAATCTCTTTCACGGCTGACAGCCGAAGCCAACGATATGGTTTCTCAAATTCAAAAATACAGTGTATTGTATAATACAAAGATCGCCCTTGGTGAGTGGTCAACCCACTGGGATACAGCCAAAACAAGAGATATGCAAGCGCAATATATTAATACATTGGCAACTTCATTAAGTACGATTTCTTCAAAATATTTTGTGGGTATGGAATACTTCGACTTTGCTCTTCCGCAAATCGTTATAAATTACAATTCCGCTACAACATACTATGCATGCCCTGTTCTCGACAAAGGCGGCACATATGTGGGATATGATGCGCTTAAAAATGTTTTTCAAGGACATATGAATTAGATATAAAAATAGGTCATCGGAAAATCCGATGACCTATTTTTATTTCTTCTGTAAATCAACTGAGCTAAGCAGCTCATTGGAAGTGCCGTCTATATTAATTCGATAATAATTGTAAGCGTTTGTTGTATAGCTTCCATCGCTTTTGTTTGTTACATTAATAACGGTATAATAAATTTTGTCTCCTAAAACTGCAGCGGTTGCAAGCTCATTTAAAATACCTGCTGCTTTATCTTTTTTGTTTTGCTGCATAACAATAATCTTCTTGCCGTGATCGTTATTCAAATCTGTTCGATAGAAGAAATTACCGTTCGTTGAGTCATATCCATAGCGGTATACGTAATTTTTATCGGCATATACAATCTGCCCAGAAACGCCGACGATATCTTGCTTTTGGCTACCGTCAAGTCTTGCGGCATTCGTGTAGGTCAAATCGGAACCGTGGCCGTAATAAACAAATCCGTTTTGAATTGTAAAATCAGGTGAATCCACAGAATCGATAAGCTCTTTTTTATTGCCGTCAGGGCTGATTCTGTAAAGCTTTCCTTGATAAGAGCTATCTGAGCTTTGCTGAGCACCTGTTGTATAATAAATCCAGCCGTCCACAAAGGTCAGGTTATCGTTGTATTGAGTAACCGCTTCGCTTTGCCCACTAATATCTTCTGTAATTTGAGTTAATTCGCTGCTGCCCGATTTTAACGTATAAATATAAGCAGGCGTTGATTTTACTGGCTTTGAAGAACCTGAATCACCGACAAAATAAAGCTTACCGTCTAATTTGGAAACGCTGAAAATCTTTGTTGCACTCGAAGAAAAAATCTTTTGGTTTTCTGAATTCCCTATTTTTTGCGAACAGACATCATTTTTACTGTTTGTTTTTCTGAAATAAACGATTGAGGTCTCTGAATCAACATATAAAAGTGTGCTATTATCTGCAATTTTACTTATTGTTTTTGTTTTCTTGTTCATGCTGCAAACGCCGCTTGCTCCCGTATAAAAAATTGAATCTCCACAAAGAAAAAGATAAGTAGCAGGGCAATTGAAAAGTGTATCAATTTTTTTGGTTGCGGCATCCATACTATTCACCTGAAACGGAACCGACTTGTTTGTGCTACTCGTTTTATTCGGTTGCGAAAAGTAAATCGTATTGCCGTCCTTAAGAAATGACGTTCCGTTAACAAAAATGAATGTCGGCGTACCCGAAAATGCTCGGCTTGGTCCGTCAGAGGCTTTTGCTGCCTCAGCTGCAACGCTTGACGAGGAATTATTGCTGCCGCAACCGTAAAGGAATGTCGCAAAAAGCAATAAAGCCAACATAAACGCCGTTATTTTAATCTTCATGATAGTTCTCCCAAAAGTGTTTTAATATATATATTGTTTCATTAAAACACATTTAAAAACCCATTGCAAGAAATTCGCTGTTAATTTTTAAAGTACTTATTTCAAATTAAAACACTTTAAAATTGTATTTTATTAAAAACTATCATTCTTCGTCAAATGCTTCAAGTGCAATTGGCAGAGAATTTGTAACAACATTCCCAACGGCAGGCAAGCCCACCAAAACAGTACTAATAATTTCGTCACGTGTTGCCCCTAATTGCTTTGCCATTTTTACATGAAACGGAATTCCGCTCTCAAGGCGCACCGCTGACATTACAGAGATATAGCAAAGCTCTTCCGTTTTTCTATCTAATTTACTTGCTTTATCAAATTTTTGTACCGCTTCCATCCAAGCTGAATGAACTTCAGGTGCTTCCTTTACAAATGTTTCAAATGACTTGCTAACTTTCATAATTTATTCCTCCGTTTAAATATATTACTTGCAATAATGTATTTTTATCCCTTTGCTTTTTAAAAAAGCAATGAAATCATTAGAAGAATTATTGATAAAAGCATCCTTTGGGAAAAGGTAATATAAATTTGCTTGTGTAATCAAAATAATTAGATTCCTGGTTTTTACTGCTTTTTTTATATTAGAAAAACAAACTGAAGATTTTGTTCCGTTATTTGATAATGTAATTTCAATATAATCCTGAAATACAGCTGAATTCACAATAACAGGTTGATTACTATTAATTTCTAATTCTCTTTTTATAGCAATTCTCCTGACTCGAAAAATCAATATTTTCAAAAATAAATAAACTAATGCGATTACAATGAGAGAAGCTTCAAATTTTTGCGGGTCACCCATAATTAGCATAATTATATTTGATACAGCTAAAAAAGCAAACATAGTATCACATACAATAAATTTAGGCTGTTTGAAGCAATAATATAAATTAAATTCATTTAATATTGATTTTGTTCTTGTATAATTGCATTCAAATAAAATTTCATTGTTCTCATTTTCCATAATCAATTACTCCTTTTATTATATTTGTTAACCGCTGAAAATCTTCACTGCAATTGTACATCATTTGTTTTGAAAGTTCAATTAAAAATATGTATCAAGCACTTGCTCTTTTAGCTAAAAATATTGCGTACAAAATATCAAACCACGATAATCTGTTTTTGTTGCTAAATTATTTAAGCCGTGGTAAAATTAACTATTATTATATTTATGAATGCAGGTGTTTTATTTTGGAATATACCCTTTCAGAACGTGTTTTGAATTTAAAGCCGTCGGCTATTCGTGAAATATTTAAATATGCAGCAGACCCCTCTGTAATTTCGCTTTCGGCAGGCAATCCGTCTCCCGAAGCTTTTCCCACTGAGGCTGTCGCAAAAATTACAGAAAAAATATTTAAAGAATCCCCTATTGCCGCATTGCAATATAACATTACCGAAGGTTATTCTCCGCTGCGTGAGCGGCTTGTATCTTACTTAAAGGAAAAGCATAATATCGGCCGTGAGTCCGATACTCTTATTATAACTGCGGGCGCTCAGCAGGCTATGGATTTAGCATGCAAAACATTAACAAACGAAGGCGATACTATCATTTGTGAGGCACCAAGCTTCATCGGTACTCTGAACGCTTTCCGAAGCAACAATGTCCATTTGTGCGGTGTACCTATGGAAGCTGACGGTATAAATATTGAAGCGCTGGAAAAGGCGCTGCAAACTAAAAAAAATGTTCGTTTAATATATACTATTCCGAATTTTCAAAACCCCTCAGGCATTACAATGAGTTTTAAAAAGCGTAAAGCTGTTTATGAGCTTGCAAAAAAATACAATGTACTAATAATAGAGGATAACCCTTATGGCGATCTGCGTTATTTCGGCGAAGATATTCCGAATATTAAATCATTTGACGAAGATGGCAGAGTAATATATGTAGGTTCGTTCTCAAAGGTTATTTCTCCCGGACTTCGAGTTGGTTACTGCTGCGCTCCTACCCCTATTATCGAAAAAATGGTCGTCTGCAAGCAGGGTCAGGATGTTCATACAAATATTCTTGCGCAAATGATATGCGAACGCTTTATGGCTGAATACGATTTTGAAGCCCATCTGGAGTATCTTCGTAAACTTTACAGAGAAAAAGCCGTATTTACAAAAAATCTTCTCGATAAATATCTTGCTCCGAAGATTCAGTACAGCCCGTTTGACGGCGGACTTTTTGTATGGTGCTTTTTGCCCGAGAATGTTGATATGCTCGAATTCTGTAAGAGTGCAGTTTTAAATAAAGTCTGTGTCGTGCCAGGCAATGCGTTTTTGACTGATGAAAACGCTCCATGCAATGCATTTCGCATTAATTTTTCTACACCGACAGACGAACAGCTTGAAAAAGGCATTAAAATTCTAAGTACTTTAATCTAATATAAGGATGATAATAATGGAACAGACAGAAAAGAAAAAAGTAGTGTTTTCAGGCATTCAGACAAGCGGTGCAATCACCCTTGGAAATTATCTTGGTGCTCTGAAAAACTGGGTTGAAATGCAGGATGACTTCTTCTGCTTTTTCTCATTGGCGGATTTACACGCAATTACAGTACGGCAAGATCCTCAAAAATTCCGTCAAAACACACTTGAAGCCTATGCTTTGTTCTTAGCGTGCGGAATTGATCCGCAAAAAAGCATATTTTTCATTCAAAGCCACGTATCTGCTCATGCGGAACTCGCCTGGATACTTAATTGCTACACACAATTTGGCGAGCTTTCACGTATGACTCAGTTCAAAGATAAATCGGCAAAATATTCAGACAATATTAATGCAGGTCTGTTTACTTACCCGAGCCTTATGGCGGCAGATATTCTTTTATATCAAACAGAGGCTGTACCTGTAGGTGCCGATCAAAAACAGCATCTTGAGCTTGCACGCAACATTGCTGACAGATTTAATCATATTTATGGTAATACCTTTAAGGTGCCTGAACCGTATATTCCGAAAGTCGGAGCAAAAATAATGTCGCTTCAAGAGCCTGAAAAAAAGATGTCAAAGTCGGATGAAAACGTAAACGGCTGCGTATTTATTCTTGATCCGCCAGAAACTATTATGAAAAAATTCAAGCGTGCCGTAACAGACAGCGAAGCCGAAGTGCGTTTTGCCGAGGGCAAAGACGGAATTAACAATCTAATGAGCATTTACAGCGTTGTCACAGGAAAAACAAACGAGCAAATCGAAGCTGATTTTGCAGGAAAAGGCTACGGCGATTTTAAGACTGCCGTGGGAGAATCGGTCGTTGAATTGCTTTCCCCTGTTCAGCATCGTTATAAAGAACTTATCGCAGATAAAGCATACTTGGAAAAATGCTATTCTGAAGCGGCAGAAACTGCCCGTAAATTCTCTCAGCGCACATTGGACAAAGTCATGAAAAAAGTCGGTTTTGTACTGAAATAGGAGGATTATCCTTGTACAAAAATTACATTTTTGACCTTTACGGTACTCTTATTGACATCCGAACCGACGAAAACCAAATCATGCTTTATCAGAAAATGATACCTTTATACGCTTCAAAAGGTGCAAATTATGAAGCGCAGGAGCTAAAAGACGCTTATAATCAGTTTGTTTCTGAAGAATATAAAGAAATTTCTAAAGAACACCCAGAATTTTCCGAGCATGATATCGACATAGTTAAAGTTTTCAATCGCTTTCTTTCGCATAAGGGTATTTCGGAAGATATTGAATTTGCTAAATTTGCAGCAGAATCATTCCGTACTTTTTCAACAAATTTCATTAAGCTTTACGATGGAGTTATTGATCTTTTGGAAAGCCTTAAAAAGGCTGACAAAAGAATCTATCTTTTGTCTAACGCTCAAGAAAGTTTTACATTGCCTGAAATGAAAAAGCTTAATATATATAAATTTTTCGACGGTATAGTTATTTCGTCAAATGAATTATGCAAAAAGCCTGACCCTGCTTTTTTTAATATCCTCATTAACCGTTATAATCTAAATAAAACCGAAACCGTTATGATAGGCAACGATTATATTTCAGATATAAAAGGTGCTTATGACGTTGGAATTAATTCTCTTTATATACATCAAGAAATTTCGCCGAGGATTGACGGCAAACTTTACAGCAAATACACCGTTATGGATGGCGATGTTACGAAAATCAAGCAATACCTGCTAAAAGACAGGAGCGAATTATAATGGATGTCCGTGTCGGAGATAAATTGCTCATGAAAAAACCTCATCCTTGCGGTTGCAAGGAATTTCTTGTCCTGCGTGTTGGCATGGATTTTAAAATAAAATGCCAAAGCTGTGGTCACGAAGTTATGCTTCCAAGGCTGAAAGTAGAAAAAAACATTAAAAAGATTTTAAGAGATGAATAACCCTCGGCATGTTTTGATTGCCATTTCTCTCTGTTCAAAATCATCCTGCCTGTTTTATAGTTGATAAAAAGCAAAGGTGTGGCGTTATTGTTCGATAAACTCCTGATTTTTGAAAAAAGATACGAAGAATTAAATCAAAAGCTCTACGATCCGTCTGTTGCGGCAGATGCCGCACGGTTTCAGGATATTATGAAAGAGCTTAAATCAATCGAGCCTGTTGTGCTGAAATATCGTGAGTATAGCAAAGAACAGCAAAATTTGCGTGACTCAAAAGCGATATTAAGCGAATCAGGTCTTCAAAAAGAGCTTAAAGAGCTTGCGGAAATGGAAATTGATTCCGCCAAAGACAGCATTGAAAGGCTTACTGAAGAAATTAAGTTACTACTGCTTCCGAAAGATCCTAACGACGAGCGTAATGTAATTATCGAGATTCGTGCAGGAGCAGGCGGCGAAGAAGCCGCACTGTTTGCAGGAGTGCTATATCGCATGTACAGCATGTATGCAGAATCGAAAGGCTTTCATACTGAAAGCGTTAATATAAATGAAACAGAACTTGGCGGCTTTAAGGAAATCAGCTTTATGATTGAAGGCGGCGGTGCTTACTCACGATTTAAATTTGAAAGCGGCGTTCACCGTGTTCAGCGTGTACCCGAAACGGAAGCTGGAGGCCGTGTGCATACTTCCACTGTTACTGTAGCTGTTCTGCCTGAAGCAGATGATGTGGAAATCGATATAAACCCCACAGATTTGAAAATAGACACCTTCCGCAGCAGCGGCGCAGGCGGCCAGCACATAAATAAGACTTCTTCGGCAATTCGAATAACTCATATCCCCTCGGGTATGGTTGTCGAATGCCAGGACGAAAGAAGCCAATATAAGAACAAAGACAAAGCAATGAAAGTTTTGAAATCCAGACTATTAGAGAAAAAACAAGGCGAACAAACTTCCGCAGTAGCAGAGGAACGCCGCAGTCAGGTCGGTACTGGTGACAGAAGTGAGCGCATCCGCACCTATAATTATTCGCAAGGACGTGTTACCGACCATCGAGTCGGACTTACACTTTACCGCCTTGAAGATATTTTAAACGGTAATATTGATGAAATTATTGATTCTTTAATTACTGCCGATCGGGCAGAGAAGTTAAAAGAGGGTATGGAAAGTTGATTGAAACGAAGATTTTTCATATGTCTCAAATTGAAGAGGCAGCAAATATATTAAAAAACGGCGGACTTGTCGCTATGCCAACGGAAACTGTCTATGGATTGGCTGCAAACGCATTAAACGGTGAAGCCGTTGCAAAAATCTTTGCCGCAAAAGGTCGTCCGTCAGATAACCCTTTAATAGTTCATGTTGCCGACGTTGACGACATTTTTCGCTTTAATCTCGTATCTGATTTTCCGAAACAAGCGGCAAACCTTGCAAAGCATTTCTGGCCGGGACCGCTCACTATCGTATTACCAAGAACAGATGCAATACCTAACGAAGTAAGTGCAGGGCTTGACACAGTCGCTATACGCCTGCCTAATCATCCAATGGCTCGTGCATTAATCAAAACGGCAGATTTACCCCTTGCCGCACCCAGTGCGAATATCTCTGGTAGCCCAAGTCCTACAACAGCACAGCATGTACTTAAAGATTTAAACGGTAAAATCGACGGTATTCTTGACGGCGGTAATTGCCTTGTCGGCGTTGAATCGACCGTTATTTCACTCTGTGAAGATAAACCTAGGCTTCTTCGCCCGGGCGGTATCACATTACGGCAGCTTAAGGAAGTTCTCGGCGATGTCCTTGTTGACGATGCTGTACTGCATCAGTTAAAAGAAGGGCAAAAAGCTTCAAGTCCAGGTATGAAATACAAACATTACGCACCAAAAGCAAAAGTTATTCTGCTGAAAGGCGACAGAAGCGCATATATTGATTATGTAAATAAAAACGCAGATAACCATTGCCTTGCGCTTTGCTATTATGAAGATGTCCCTGGTTTACTTGTAAAAAGCGAAGCCTTTGGCAGTGAATATGATGATTCCGAGCAGGCACGTCTTCTTTTTGATAAACTTCGGAAAATTGATGAAATGAACGATATTTCAACCGTATATGCAAGGTGTCCGAATCCTGATGGTATCGGAATGGCGGTATATAACCGATTAATTCGGGCTGCGGGATTTCGAGAGGTGGATTTATGAAAGCGAATAAAATAATCGGACTTACAGGCACATCAGGTGCGGGAAAAAGCACCGTTGCGGCACTGATGGCAGATTACGGCTGTGCAGTTATAGATGCGGATAAGCTTTCTCGGCAGGCTCTTGCCTCCGGCTCGCATCTTATTCCTTTTGTTAAGGCAGCTTTTGGGAACAATGTACTTAATTCCGACGGAAGCATAAACCGTAAAGAGCTTGCAAGCTTAGCATTCTCATCTCAGGAAAATGCTAAAAAACTTAATGAAATCGTTCACCCTTGGGTAATATATAAAACGCTTGAAATTATTAAATGGTACCGTGAAAAGCAATATGAATTAATTGTTCTGGATGCTCCCCTGCTTTTTGAAAGTTCCATTGATGCTATTTGCGACTATGTCGTTGTCGTAACGGCTGCAAAAGATGTTCGGGTTGAGCGAATTATTAAACGTGACCAAATCACGGAAGATGAAGCACTTTTACGAATCAATGCACAACAAAACGACAGTTTCTACCGCAGAAAATCAGATTTTACAATTCTCGGCGATTCAGATAGCGATAACATTAAACGCTCAGTAAAAGAGGTTATCGATAAAATCCGAAATTCGTGAATTATCCTTTATAATGAGGTGAACATATTGCCGGCTGCTTCAAGATATAGAAAAAGCAAAAAATCAAATAAGAAAAAATATATTATTTTTTCGCTGATTGCCTTTGCTGTGCTGGCAATTATAATTTTTAAGCTTATTTCGGCAAATCTTTTGTATCTTAACAAAACCATTTATCCATTAGGATATAAAGAAATAGTTATGCAGGAAAGTGAAAAATACAATGTAAAGCCCGCTTTGGTATTTGCTGTTATAAAAGCCGAAAGCAATTTTAATCAAAACTCGGAATCACATGCAGGTGCCATAGGACTTATGCAGCTTATGCCAAGCACTTTCGAATGGCTCCAGACAAAAATCGGTGACGATAACAATAAAATGACATCAGAAAAGCTTAAAGACCCAAATACAAACATTGAGTATGGAACATATTTTTTATCGTATTTGATTAAAAAATACAACAATGAAGATGCTGCCATATGCGCCTATAATGCTGGGCAGGGCAAAGTTGATGAATGGTTAAGCGAAAAGAAATACTCAAGCGACAGCGTACATCTCGACAGCATTCCTTACCCCGAAACCGATAATTATTTAAAAAGCGTAAAATACGCCGAAGAAAAGTATATTTCACTTTATTTTAGTAAATAATCGGCATAATATATATGGTTATATTATTTTACAGGAGGTTTATAAATGAATTACGAAGAAAAATCCCAGGCAAAACTATTAAAGGAACAATTGCTGATAAAATACGAAAATGGTGCGCTTTCCCGCAGTAATGAGGAATTACAAGCCGCCGACAGCTTTTGTGAAAATTACAAAGCTTTTTTAGACAAGGCAAAAACAGAGCGTGAAGCCGTAAAAACCGCCATAGAACTTTTAAAACAAGCAGGCTTTTCGGAATATAACGCTAACAAAAAATATAATCCGGGTGATAAAGTTTATTCTGTTAATCGCGGGAAAGCACTTATGGCTGCGGTTATAGGCAAAAGCGGAACAAAGAACGGTGTAAAAATCGCTATTGCTCATATTGATTCTCCTAGGCTTGATCTAAAACCAAATCCTCTTTATGAAGCAAGCAACCTTGGGCTGTTCAAGACACATTATTACGGCGGTATAAAAAAATACCAGTGGGTCGCAACTCCTTTGGCAATTCACGGAGTTGTCATACGTAAAGATGGCTCAGCAGTAGAAGTGCATCTTGGCGAGAATCCCAACGAACCTGCATTCTGCGTTACAGATCTTCTCCCACATCTTGCTCAGGAGCAATTATCTAAACCTGCTAACAAAACCTTTACAGGTGAAGACTTAAACGTTCTTGTTGGAAGCCGTCCTTTTAAAGATGATAAAGAGTCTGAGCTTGTAAAGCTTAATGTAATCAAACTGTTAAATGATAAGTACGGTATTATTGAAGCTGATTTCGTTTCTGCTGAACTGGAGCTTGTCCCTGCATATCCGTCACGTGATGTTGGATTTGACAAAAGCATGATCGGTGGATACGGTCAAGACGATCGTGTCTGTGCTTATCCCGCTCTTATGGCAGCTATCAATGCAAAAGACACGGAACACACTGTAATAACTGTGCTTGCCGATAAAGAAGAGATTGGTTCAGAAGGCAACACAGGTTCACGCGGCGAGTTTGTTCGTTATTTTATTAGCGATCTTGCAAAAAATGACGGTGAGAACATTAATCATGTCTTAACAAAAAGCGAATGCCTCTCGGCTGATGTTAATGCCGCCTACGATCCAACATATGCAAGCGCATATGAAGCATTAAACTCAAGCTATATTAACGGCGGAGTTGTAATTACAAAATATACAGGTCACGGCGGAAAATACGATACTTCCGACGCTACAGCGGAATTCATGGGCAAGATTCGCAATATGCTTGACAAAGAAAACATTTTGTGGCAAACCGGTGAGCTTGGCAAGGTTGATATCGGAGGCGGCGGAACTATTGCCAAGTATATAGCTAAGCTTAACGTTGATGTTGTAGACGTAGGCGTTGCCGTGCTTTCGATGCATTCACCGTTTGAAGTTGTTTCAAAGCTTGATGTTCATATGGCATATCGTGCATTCTGTGCTTTCTTAAAATAATTACGAATATTTATTATAAAACCCGTATGCTAAAAGCATACGGGTTTAGTTGTTGTTTATCTTAAATTCTTTAATGTTTGATTTGTCACATCTGTTTTGCTTTCTCCGTTATCGTTAAATCCGAAAACAGCACGTGCACTTTCATTATTTGGATCATGGGTAATGTTTTTTGAGTGGAATTCTTTGTCGTTATTTGGATTCTTTTTCTGATTACTGCTATCTGCTTTGTTTTGTATTTTCATGTTTTCAGCCTTTCCTTTTTGTGTTTGAGCCTAATGACACACGTTTTGCATTATGACTATCGTTAATATTTGAGTTTTTAGCCCCTGCATTATTGTTTATATCAACATTTTCTGATAGGATTTTCTTTTTGTCTGTTTGTTTATCCTGATTCTTTCCCATAATATCACCTCTAAATTATTGTTTCGAATTTAAAAAGCAATATTCAATTATAAAAATATTTAGTTGATTAAAGCATTTTTTAATACGTAGTCTATCGCTTCTGGTTCATCTGGCATTCTTGAGTAACCTTGTCTTTTTCAACGTCAATAATTTGTATTTTCCAAAACCCATAGTTGATTTCTGTTTCGGGTTCAGGTGGAACAATTCTGGCTAACAAATTATCGCTGATGAATTTTGCATTTGAAAGGTCACAATACGATATGCCATTTTGTGACAAATATTTCAGCGAATTTAATTTTTTATGTTGCTGCGACGAAATTGTTATCACTTCATAGTAATCTAAATATTTTTGCGTATCTGGATTTTGTGGCTGTTGAACGATGTATTTTTCAGAAAATAGTGCACTGTCATTATATTTAACTTCATAAGGCGGATCGGGAATTGGTGCTTTATTTGATACAATCCCCGAATCGGATCTATGATCAATTGAAATATTTAATGATTTTGGTAATGTGCTTACATTGAGTTTGTTAATATCTTTAGCAACTACTACACAGGTATTGTTTTGATAGTCGGTTAAGTATATATATGCATCTTGAAAATATTGATAATTTGGCGGAAAGTCGTAAGAAATCATATACTGCCCATCATCTGAAAAGAAATATGCGGTTGAGGTATCACCTTGAATGCGGTTTGGGATATGCAGTACTTTATCAATTTGATTCTTCTCGACATCGTATCTAATAACATAACTATAAATTCCAAAGAAAACATACTTCATATTTCCGCCCAAAACCCTCCAAGAATCTACAGATTTAGTGCCAACTAAAGCCTTTATATTTGTAAACTTTGGCGTAAAATTAAAAGGATCACTTTTTTCTGGAATATAGAGATTATAAGAAGTGGTGTCTGTTGAATTATTAGATCCAACAGAACTGCTGTCTGTGTTTTGTGAATTATCGGAATTACATGATACTAATACAATCCCGCTTGACAGACACCCTAAGACAATTAACAACGCACAAATTGCGGTATAGATTCTGCTTTTTTTGTTTGAATCTAAATACACACGTTTTGCATTATGACTATCGTTAATATTTAAGTTTTTAGCCCCTGCATTATTGTTTATATCAACATTTTCCGAAAGGATTTTCTTTTTGCCTGTTTGTTTATTCTGATTCTTTCCCATAATATCACCTCTAAATTATTGTATCGTATTTAAAAAGCAATATCCAGTTATAATTTTATCTTTTAATCTATTATTATATACTATCTGTAAAACTAATAAATTTTTATACAAAATAAGCTTGTACAAACTATTGTCTGTACAAGCTTATGGCGCGCTGCAAGGGACTTGAACCCCTGACCTACTGGTTCGTAGCCAGTTACTCTATCCAGCTGAGCTAGCAGCGCATATGCGATTTTGAAAACCGCTGAATTATCATATCATAACTCAAATAAAAATGCAAGGCTAAAATCCATTAATTAAAGATAAAAATGAATTTTTCAAAAAATCTGCCGTCACAATCGAGTTGATGACGGCAGAAATATTATCTTAATAAAATGATGAGGTTGCTTTTTCCCTATTATGCTGGAACTTGCTGTTTCTTTTTCGACTTTTTGGTATCGATAACAGGAACCATATTATATACTACATTTTCATTTGTTACCATAGACAGCGGAATTGTTGGTGTCAGTACATGTATAACACCTATAAAATCGCTGAGCTGTTTTCCCGGCATACCGGTAACAATATGCTGTGCATTGATATCCCTTGCAAATCCCGCAGCAGATAACGCAGCATTTTCGTTAAACAGAATAGACATTTCGGCTCCAAGCTGATGTGCACCTTGATATAAAAACTCAATTTGCTCGCTTGTATTTTCAAAATCATCAGTATATCTTAGCACAGAAAGCACATGAAGTTGTAAATTCTCTTTTTCGGCTATTTCTTTCCCTATCTTAATAAGTCGGATGCACTCTCTTTGACCTGTCACACATACCAGTAACGACGGCAGACGGTTTTGTTTCATCCGAAAACACCCCCAACAATTTTGTTCGCCCTTAGGCTACGGTATTAATATACCCCATATATGTGGCGAAAGATGTTGTAATCCGTGATGATTTTCTAAATTTTTTGTGAAATGAAAAAATAGCGAACGAGAATACCAGA
>JAUZPX010000149.1 GCA_030705695.1 Bacillota bacterium | reverse complement strand
TTGAAATACCGCCTAAAATACCTCCGCAATTATTTGTTTCGGTAACTACTTTATCGTTTTTATATGTGAAAGAATCGTTATTTTCGCTGCCCCTTAAAGAAGCGGCGGCGAAACCGTTACCGAATTCAATTCCTTTTACAGCAGGGATTCCGAATACAATGCTTGAAATAATATTTTCAATGCCGCCAAACATAGGTGAGCCAATGCCTGTAGGTACGCCGATTGCGGCGCATTCTACAATTCCGCCAACGCTGTCATCTTCGGCTCTCGCTGCATTAACTGCGGTACGAATTGCATCTTCTTTTTCTGCATCGATTAAAGCAAATTTAGATTTTGAAAGCGAGCAAATTAAGTCTTTGCTTATATTTGCAGCATCAAAAGGTATGTCAAACACATTAGCAATTGAAAAAATATGAGCTCCTATTAATATACCTTTTCGTTCTAAGATTTGACGGCATACAGCCCCTGCAAACACAAGCGGTGCTGTAAGACGGCCTGAGAAATGTCCGCCGCCTCTTAGGTCATTACTGCCGTTGTAACGAATTTGTCCTGTATAGTCGGCATGACCGGGACGAGGAGTGACAGATAACTCGGAGTAATCATTTGAGCGTGTATTTGTATTTTCAATAAATGCACAAAGTGGTGCCCCTGTTGTCTTGCCGTTTAAAATTCCCGAAACAATTTTAGGTTCGTCGCTTTCTTTGCGTGGAGTGGAAGTGCTGTCGCTGCCTGGAGAACGTCGACTCATTTGCAATAGAATTTCATTTGTGTCAATTACTTCACCTGCAGGCAGACCGTCGATAACAACACCGATGGCTTCGCCGTGGCTTTCTCCAAAAATTGAAATTTTCAATTTATTACCCCAAGTTGAGCCCATTAATCTTTCCTCCAAGCATTATATAATCTTCAAAAAAAGTGGGATACGATTTGTTTATGCTCTCACGATCCGAAATAATAACAGAACCGTCGCATTTTGTTGCGGCAATAGCCATTGCCATGACGATGCGATGATCGTTGCAGCCGCTTACAAATCCGCCGTGAAGCTTTGATGTTCCTTGAATGATAAGTCCGTCTTCTGTTTCGACCACATTGCCGCCAAGCGCATTAAGCGCATTTGCGATGGCATTAAGACGATCGCTTTCTTTCAGACGCAGACGTGCAGCGCCAATTATTTTGGTAACGCCTTCGCTCAAAGACCCGATTACCGCTAAAATCGGTACAAGGTCAGGTATTTGGCGAGCGTCAATGGTTGTTCCGTTAATTGCATCAGCAGAAACAGATATGCCGTTATCAGTTATTGATATGTTTGCGCCGAATTTCTTTAAAATTTCGATGATTTCTTTATCGCCCTGTGTTGAATTAATATCTAAGCCCTGAACGGTAACATTACCTCCAAGAGCGCCTGCCACCATGAAAAATGCCGCCTGTGACCAGTCGCTTTCAATTTGATATTCATCTTTCTGGCAGTAGCTTTGGTTACCGCTTATAAAATAACCGTAATTGGTTCTTTGAATTTCAATTCCGAAATCTTTTAAGATTTTCAGCGTCATGTCAATATATCCGACAGATTCTAAAGGAGTTGTCAAACGGATTTCACTGTCTCCTTCAAGTAAGGGGAGAGCAAATAAAAGCCCTGTAATAAACTGTGAGCTTACATCTCCGGGCAGCAGAAATGTTCCGCTGGCCAGATGTCCGTTTATTGAAAGCGGAAGACCGCCTGATGTATTTAAAGTTACTCCGTGCTTTGGTAAAGTGTCAAGATAAACGCCGATTGGACGTGTAGGTAATCTGCCTTCGCCTGTAAACGTTGCATTAATGCCTGCAAAAGCCGTAATAGGAATTAAAAAACGAAGTGTAGAGCCCGATTCTTTACAATTAAGCAAAGCGTCTTGCTTTGTAAACATGGCTCTTCCGTCAACTGTTAACGTTTGATTTTCAAGCGTTGCAACGGCTCCGAGTGCTTCTATACAGCGAATAGTTGCGTCTATATCCTCTGAAAGCTGAACAGGGGAGAGCTTTGTTACGCCACGGCTTAATGCGGCACATAAGATTGCTCTGTGAGCAGCGCTTTTTGATGGGGGGATAATTACCGTTCCGTTAAGTTTTGAAGGTGAAACAGAAATGTTGCTCATAATATCCTCTCAATCATGAAATAAATTGCGAAAGCTCGCTTTGTTTGATTTTATAAATAAAACTTTCGCCGATTTTTGAAAGCAATACAAGATTAATTTCGTCACCGCTGCTTTTTTTGTCGCCTAAAGCGGCAGCGGCAATGTCGCTTTTTGAGAAATCAGATTCAATAGGCAGATTATTCTTAGCTAAAATATCTTTAATTTTTTAAGCAGTGCCTTGCTTTGTTAAGCCTGCTTTTTCTCCTGCCTGAGCCATCATAACCATGCCTATACCAACGGCAGCCCCGTGGCTTAATCCCGAGTAATTATGCAGTTTTTCAAGTCCGTGGCCAAGGGTATGTCCAAAGTTTAAAAGCATACGTTCGCCACGTTCACGCTCATCGTTTTCTACTATTTGGCGCTTGATGTCAACGCATTTATAAATTATATCATCAAAATCTTGGATTTCTGCATTGCAGATTTCAAAAAGCGATTCGCTCTTTATACAGCCGTATTTTATAACTTCACCCATGCCGTCTGAGATAAAATGTGCAGGCAGAGTTGAAAGCGTGTCAGGGTCGATAAGTACAAGCTTTGGTTGCCAAAAAGCACCCACAAGGTTTTTTCCTGATGGTAAATCTACACCTGTTTTTCCGCCGACGGATGAGTCTACTTGGCTTAAAAGCGATGTTGGGATATTGACAAAATCAATCCCTCGCATATAAGTTGCGGAGGCATATCCTGCCATATCGCCTGTAACGCCGCCCCCGAGTGCGACAACAATATCTGAGCGTGTAAAACGGTTTTCTGCAAGATGAGTATATATTTTTTCTACTGTGGACAGTGTTTTGCTTTGCTCACCTGCCTCAAAAACAAAAACAGAAGTTAAAAAGCCGCTTTTTTTAAGCGAATCTTCTAAAATATCGGCATAAAGCGGAGCTATGTTACTGTCGCTGACGATTAAAGCACGCTGTGCTTTTGTAATTTCTCTGATATATTCGCCTGCTTGGTTTAAGCCTCCGTGTCTTATAATAATTTCATATTTTTGTGAGGTGTTTACTATTAATGATTTCACTCGCCAAGCACCTCCTTGACACTACGTCCTTGATGAAGTAAGGCTTTTAGCGTAACGGTGTCATCTGATTTAATAGCCTTTTCGATGTCCTTGATATTCTTAATAAGAATATCAAGTTCTTTAAGGAGCGGTTCTTTATTTTCGATAAAAAGTTCCGACCATAATTCTGCATTAATATTGGCTACACGAGAAACATCACGGTAGCTTCCCGCAGAAAACCCTTTATGATTCGGGCATTGTGGGCTAAGAACATAAGCACATGCCAGAACATGCGGCAGTTGACTCGTAAATG
>JAUZPX010000148.1 GCA_030705695.1 Bacillota bacterium | reverse complement strand
GTAAGAAATCACGTATTGTTGTCGGAAGCGATGCACCTCAACAATCTGGAACTTACATTCAATTCGGTACAAGCTCCACCGTTTATTTGGTTGAAACTTCTCAGGTTGACAGCTTTTTGTATAACCCACTTTCACTCATCAGCAACCATATTAATGAAAGCGGAAAACTATCATCATACCAAATATTCAAATCAATTACTTTGAGCGGAAGTCGTTTTGATAAACCAATTACAATAAAAAACAGCAGCGATTCAACAAACTTTGCGCAATATCTTTTGACAACCCCTGTTAGTTGTTTTGCTGGAAATAATTCTAGCAACTATGTAAATAATATACGTGGTCTTTTAGCAGACAGCGTAGAATATTTGAACCCGACAGCAGCAAAACTTAAGAGCTACGGCCTTGATAATCCTTATGTTAAGGTTCATGCCGTGTATCCTGATGTTACTATTGACTTAAGTACATCTAAGCCCGCTAACAATTATGTATACATGATGCAAAAAGGAACAAATATAGTTTACAAAATTGCAACTAGTAAAATCCCTTGGGTGAGCGTTTCTATGAAAGATCTATTGGTCGGCGAATTGTTCCATCCGAAGCTTCCATCATTAAGTAGTATTAATATTTCTTCTGGCGGTAAAAGCTATACTTTTAAACTTGGAACTGCTGCAGCTGCCAATTCTGTTACCATCAACGGAAAAACACTTGATTATACAAACTTTCTTGTGTTCTTCGCAAATTTAACCTACCCTCAAATTACTCAACTGGAACAAAATCAGGCGCTTGCAAAAAGCAGTAATAAACAAATCAGTATAACCTATTCATACACTAACGGCAAAAGCAGCGACACTGTTACGTACTATTCGGATAGTTCAATAATTGATGCTGCTTCTGTTAATGGACAAGTTATAACAACAGTTTCTTCAAGTTATGTTAGCCATATTATGAACGATGTTGTAAATATGGCTGCTAACAAAACTGTAAGTGAAATCAGCTAAACATAATTTATCAAAGCCCTGCCGAAATATTTGGCAGGGCTTTTTCTCTGGAATTTATATTACTATTTGTATTATATTTGATTATTTTACATATTTTACTGCCCAAAAATAAAGATGTTCTTAAAATGCTGATTGCCCGTTTCTTAGTCCTTCAACTACTTGCCCAATACGCGCTTTAGCATCATCACCAGTGGTGCTCCCTTGAACATATGTGATAATACCTTCACGCTCATTTTGTGTTAGTGCAGAAAAATGGTTTAATGCTTTTGAATCCTGGCTGAGTTTCATTCCGAGTCCCAAAGGAATATCAAGTCCATCCGGATTTTTTCCGATACCTATAAATGCTTCTTCGTTCATAAGAAATACCTCCTTTGGAAATTATTATCACCGCAAAAATAGCTGATATTCAAAAAACCACAAACGATATTTTTCGTCTGTGGTTTTTTATATATAAGTATTATATCTTCAATTAAGGAACTATTATTTAATTATTCTGACTCATCAATAGTATATTTATAATTCAAATAACCAAGCGGGTCAACTTTCACATTGTTTTTCCAAATCTCAAAGTGCAAATGATAACCGTCAGCGTCGCCCGTCATACCGACTGATGCAATCTTCTGGCCTTTTTTAACTTTCTCTCCGACATGTACATATAGCATACTCGCATGGCCATATAATGTTTTATAACTTTTTCCGTGCTCTATTATTACACAATTACCGTAACCGCTGTCATCCATACCGGCAAAGGTTACTGTTCCGCCATCTGATGCATTAATATCTTGTCCTTGAACATTTGGCCCTGCAATATCGACACCCGAATGAAACGCCCCAAAACGTGGACCAAACACGCTAGAAACAATATGTGAATACGGAACTGGCCAAGCAAATGTTCCTGTTGCAACGCCTGCAGTTAATTTTTTTGTACCCACAATCAAAACTTCATCAACAGGAGCTTTGGTAACTTGCTCGCTTATTACGTTTGACTTTACTTTTTTTCCGCTCATATAACTTATTTGGGTAATGCAGTTTTCTTTACCGATTACACCCTGCTTTTTTACTTGGGAATAGTCTTCGAATTTATTATTGTCAGATATTTTTACAATCTTAAAAGGTACGGACTTTTGCGCAGAAGATTGAATTGTAAATGCAAACTTCACTTCTCGACTTACAAGCCCTGCCATATTTTCAATATTAACAAAACTTTTTGTGGGGTATAAGCCATTTACTGTCTGAACACTGTCATAAAAAATTGCCTGTGCATTTTTTATTCCATTATTACGCTTCTCTGCTTTTGCGGCATTTAAAATCGCATCAAGGTCTGATTTATTTTTAACTGCTCCCAAAAAGTTGTTGTTTACAAACAATCCGCAGCCGTCAGACAAATCATCTTGGCATTGATTTACTAAATTATAATACATACTGGTAATTGTTGAAATGTTGCCGCCTACATCTGTTAGTTCATATTGAGGCGTTATGCATTTGTTGTTGTTTTGAACCATTCTGCGGCTCATAACCAGAACAGACGCTTGATTAAACGTTTCTTCGTTTTTTACAGTTGCAATAGCCTGACCTTTATACTTAACCAAAAGTCCAAAATCTTTCGATTGCCAAAAATTAACGGTTAGAATAAGAATCAATATAGCCGATAAAGGTGCAATCAAATTCAAAACATTTTTCGGCTTGCGGAATCTATATTCCTTAATTTTTCTTGCAGTTTTAATCAAAAGAGATTTTAAAATTATTTCAATTTTTCTCATATCTTTTGATATGTTATTATAGTTAATTTTATATATATTAAATTTTCGATCAAAAAATCTTTTGCTCAAAAGTCTGTCTCTCCTAACAAAACAATTACAAATAATTACAAAACGATTACAAACACAGATATATTATAACAATATTTTAACAAATTTCAATAACAAATTGTAAATTTTTCAGCAAAAAAGGAGCAGGGACTTTTCCCTGCTCCAACTTATTTGTATTTTGTATCTTTTACATCCCAGTTTTTTATGGCTTTCAAGAATTCTGCCGCTTCTTTTTTTGCATCGTCTAAATCATGCAGCAAATAATTTCCGCATTCTTCTTCAGAAATTCCAGGGATTTCGCCTTCCCATTCAGAAATTTTCGATATAATATCTTTTATCAGCGAAATCGCCGTTTCATTGCTCATGCTGCGGACTAGAAAATAAAACCCTGTCTGACATCCCATAGGACCGAAATAAATGATTTTCTCTTTATGCTCCGAATTTCTTGCGATTGTAGCAAACAAGTGTTCAAGGCTGTGCATAGCACCACAGCTTATAAACGGTGGATGATTCGGACGCTTAAAACGAAGATCGAAAGTTGTGATATCATCGTCAATCCTTGAAACATATATACCCGGGTTCAGTTTTGTATGGTCTACGCAGAAACTTGCGATTCTCTCCATATTATCATTCCTTTTTTTCAGTATAGTCGATTAACCCCCAAAGTGTACTTGGATTTT
>JAUZPX010000147.1 GCA_030705695.1 Bacillota bacterium | reverse complement strand
TGCTTTTGGATCCAGCTTGTTTCTTTTTCACTTTTTTTGACCAATATGTTGCAAGCATAGAACCTGAAAGGTTATGCCACACACTGAATATTGCGCTTGGTACGGCAGATAGCGGTGAGAAATGAGCCGTGGCAAGTGCAGCCCCAAGTCCGGAGTTTTGCATGCCGACTTCGATTGCGATCGCTTTTTGAGACGGGTAATCCATTTTTAAAAGCTTTGCACAAAGAAACCCAAGTAAATAACCGATACCGTTATGCAGGATAACAACTGAAAAAATGAGCAACCCCGATTGAAGCAGATTTTCCCGATTGCCGCTGACGACAGCTGAGACAATCGCAACGATGCCAATGACAGAAACAAGCGGAAGGGCATGTACGGCTTTTGCCACTTGTTTTCTGAAAAACATTTTGACAATCAGACCTGCAATGATCGGAAATAAAACCGCCTGTAAGATTGAGATAAACAAAGACCCCGGCGAGACAGGAAGCCATTCTTTGGCAAACAGCATAATCAACAACGGTGTTACAACAGGTGCCAATAAGGTAGAAATTGTCGTAACCGCAACAGAAAGGGCAGTATTTCCTTTTGCTAAGAATGTCATAACATTAGATGCAGTTCCCCCGGGACAGCAGCCGACAAGAATAACACCAACTGCGATTTCAGCTGGAAGATGAAGCCCAAATGCGAGGCCGAAAGCAACGAGCGGCATGATCGTATACTGAGCTATTACTCCAATAATAACTTGCCAAGGCTTTCTGACCAGCTCTTTGAAATCATCGGCTTGCAGTGTAAGGCCCATCCCAAACATGATAATGCCAAGAAAAATCGTAATATAAGAACTGATCCACGTAAATAAAGATGGGAAAGAAAATCCCAGCACTGCAAAAACAATGACCCATATGCCAAAGGTTTGTCCTGCAAAATGACTTATTTTTCTAATGATGTCCATAAAAACACTCCTAACACACTTATCAAGAACTTCAGCAGAAATTCTTACAAATTTCATAACATTCTCTTATTATAAATAATTTTCTGAATAATTCAATATTAGTTTTTAGCAGATGTCTATAGATATATAATGTAAACTAATTAAAATGTTCTTGACTATATAGGAAGATATTCTTACAATGAACCTTTATAATGGTTAGATCAAATAGGAGTGATACGGTGAAGGAAGCAAATCAATGGTCTTCGAAGCTCGGCTTTATTTTAGCCGCGGCAGGATCAGCTATCGGGCTTGGTGCGATATGGAAATTCCCATATGTTGCCGGAACCAGCGGCGGAGGCGCATTTTTACTTATTTTTATTTTATTTACGGTTTTAATCGGACTGCCTTTATTGTTAGGTGAATTCATCATAGGCAGAAGAACACAGAAAGATGCCGTTCAGTCCTATAAAACACTTGCTCCAGGAACGAAGTGGCATTGGATCGGTTATTTAGGTATGGTGACGTGCTTTATTCTTCTATCTTTCTACAGTGTCGTAGGCGGATGGATTTTAATTTATATTATAAAAGGCTTCACTGGCGGTTTATCGCAAACATCTGGTTTTGATACGATATTTGCAAGTACCATTTCAAATCCTTATTTGGCTGTAGGAGGCCAGCTGCTCTTTATGGTGGTAACAATTTTAGTTGTTGCAAAAGGGGTAAGCAGCGGAATTGAAAAAGCAAGCCAAGTATTAATGCCGGCGCTTTTTCTATTATTCATCATTTTAATGGTGCGTTCGGTTACACTTGATGGCGCGATGGAAGGAATCAAATTTTTCCTGATGCCTGATTTAACTGCAATTGATGCCAATACCATTTTATATGCAATGGGACAATCCTTTTTCTTATTAAGTGTCGGTGTATCTGTCATGGTAACGTATAGCGCTTATTTAGAGAAACAGGAAAATCTGGTACAGTCCGCTGTATCTGTAACTGTTATGAACATGCTTGTTGCTGTAATGGCCGGAATTGCGATTTTTCCAGCTGTCTTTTCATTCGGCCTCAAACCAGACCAAGGCCCGGTTCTGTTATTTAACGTGCTGCCGACTGTGTTTAATCAAATGCCGTTCGGAATTATCTTTTTATTAGCATTTTTACTTCTATTTTTATTTGCTGCATTGACATCTGCTTTTTCAATGCTGGAAATTTTGGTCGCAGTACTTTCGAAAGGCGATGTCAATAAGAGAAAACGATTCGCTTGGTTAGGCGGAATTGCTATTTTTATTGTCGGTGTGCCGTCTGCATTATCATACGGTGTCTTAAGTGACGTCACTATATTTCATCTGTCTATTTTTGATGCGGCCGACTATCTTGTGAGCAATATTTTAATGCCGTTAGGTGCGTTACTGATTTCGATTTTTGTCCCGCTTAAAATACCGAAACAGGATTTGTTTGACGAGCTGAAAAGCGGTTCCAATCTCAAACGAAAGTGGTTTGCGGTTTGGCTGCTGCTCATTCGATATCTATCTCCTGTTGCCATCATCATCGTGTTTTTGCATGTGGTAGGGATTTTTTAAAACACGGAGCCCCCGGGGAAAGGGGGCTTTTTTTAATAGAGCTTCCAAACGACTTCTTTTGCCTGCTCAAAACGTTTTTCAGCCTCGCGCCAATCCACGACATTCCACCAGTGATCGACATAGCTGGCCCGGTCATTTTTGTATTGCAAATAGTAGGCATGCTCCCATACGTCAAGCGGTAAAAGGGGGATTACATCCCATTGGCTTAAGAGCTGGTGTTTTTCTGCCGTTAAAATCTCCAGCCGTCCTGATCGAGGTGCCCAGACCAGAATGGCCCAGCCGACGCCTTCCACTTTTTTAGCGGCCTGGGTAAAATGTTCTTTAAAAGCGGAATAGCTTCCAAATGAAAGGTCTATCATTTGGAACAATGCCCCTGTAGGACGCCGTTTTCCGTTTGGATGCATAGAAAACCAAAAAATACTGTGCAAATAATGGCCTGCTCCATGGAACGCAAGCTCTCTTTCCCAATGAGTGATTAAGTCATAATTCTTTGTCGCTCTCGCTTTTTTAAGCTCTGATTCTGCTTTGTTCAGGCCATCGACATAGCTTTGATGATGTTTTGTATGATGAAGGACCATAATATCGCGTGAAATATAAGGTTCTAAGGCGGAGTATTTGTAAGGAAGCTTTGGCAGCACGTGTTTCCCTATAGGGACATAAGCGCGTCTTTCACTTGTATCATCTGATTCTGTTATATCCCGATAAAGGGCAGCGGCCTGTTTATACCAATCTTCTTCTGTTGTTTGGTCATCTTCCAGAGCCTCAATCATCTTGTCGATTTGATCTTCAAACTGGTCAAGCTGACCTCGCTTTTGAATCTGATCTTTCAGGGCTTCACACCAATTGAACATCTCTGTTTGATAAGATTCACGTTTCATTTGCTGTCTCCTTTTCAATAGAATCTAAATACTTCCCGACAGCCAGCAAAGAGAATACATATGGATAACTGTGATAGCGAATATAAAATTGCTTCGGCAATCCGATCCCTGCTGGATACGCGAGGCTATTGGCGCTATGCGAACTGCTGTCGGTAAGGTATTGCAAGCCTTTCACAACTGACGGATGTTCGGAATTTTCATATGTGAGCAAAGCGTC
>JAUZPX010000146.1 GCA_030705695.1 Bacillota bacterium | reverse complement strand
TTAAATACCATGTCGGAAACGTTTTGAGCGGAGACATGTTTTATGAACCCGAGATGCCGCCGGTAGGAGTTCAATGGGCAAAAATGGGCGTGCTTGCGGGAGAAATGGAAGCCGCCGCGCTATACAGCAATGCCGCCTACGCGGGAGCTAACGCTCTTTGTATACTGACTATTTCAGATTCCGGCAATACCGGCGAAACAGCATCGGCTGAGGAACGCCAGACTACGTTTACGAACATGATGGAGATCGCGCTCGAGCTTGCTTAAATTAATATATAAGAATATAAAAATCATGTGCAAAGAGGGCACATGATTTTTATATATGTTAAAACAATAATACGGCAAATATATTCGATGAATTATTAAATTACTGATAAACAATTTTTTTGTTACAAATACTAAGCCTTGATACTATATTATTGCCAAAAAGTATTATAATTCTGCATATAAAACGGTCAGTTTAGTTCTTGACAGAATACGTCATAAATGCTAATATTCATCGTGATTTTTATATTGCGATTAAGGCGAAAGATAAATTGAATAGTTGATGACTTAATATTGATCCTTTGGGGCAAAATATTGAAAACAACAAATATATTTGTGGACAACCATTTATTAAGCGCTCAGAATTTTTGTCATGACTAACTTAATGGATATTATCCATGCTTTCCCATGAGACGATATTTGTAGATTTGACTATTCTGAACGCAGATGAGCCATCATCTGTGTTTTGTTTTGTATCGGGTGCAGTTTTTTTACACCTGATTTAAGGCTAGGCTGATAAAGCAGCTGAATTAAATCCTGGGAGGCTATACCGTATTGGGTACTTTAAGATTTGTTATTAATTTCAATATAGCGATAGTTGTGTTAATGACAGCCGCATATTTCTATCAATATTTTTATACTGTCGTCGGATTGATTTTCAGAAAAGCCAAGCCGGAAAAGGAAGCATCCCAATTCCACAAATATGCTACCCTCATCTGTGCCCGAAACGAAGAAAGCGTAATAGGAGAACTGATAGACAGTCTAAAAAAACAAAATTATCCCAAGGATTTGCTCGATATTTATGTTTTGGCCGACAACTGTAACGACGGTACCTCGCGCGTTGCCAGGGAAGCGGGGGCAAAAGTCTACGAGCGTTTTAACAATACGCATATCGGGAAAGGCTACGCACTGGACTTTCTTATCTCCAAAATCAAGGAGGACAAAGGCGAGGGCGCTTACGACGGATATTTTATCTTTGACGCAGACAACATCGTTGACCCGAACTTTGTAGCCGAAATGAACAAAACCCACGAAAGAGGTTACGAGGTCATTACCTGTTACCGCAACTCCAAGAACTTCGGCGCGAACTGGATAACCGCGGGATACTCGATATGGTTCCTGCGCGAGGCCAGATTCCTGAACTATCCCCGCATGCTGCTCGGAAACTCGTGCGCGGTGTCCGGCACAGGCTTTTTTGTGTCCCAAAGTATAATAGACGCGAACAACGGATGGCCTTTCTATATGCTTACAGAGGATATTCAATTTTCCGTAAACTGTGTTATCAACGGACAAAAGATCGGTTACTGCGACAGGGCAATGGTATACGACGAGCAGCCTTCGTCGTTCAGTCAATCATGGAACCAGCGCCTGCGATGGGCAAAAGGCTTTTTTCAGGTTGACGCGAAATATTTGCTGAAACTAATTAAAGGCGTTTTTACTTCCAAAAATGGAAAGATGTCATGCTACGATATTTTTATGACCGTCGCGCCCTGTGTTTTTCTGACTATGTTTATCGTTATTTTTAATCTTTTGGTATTTTTAAGCTTTGCCTCACAGCCGCATTTCTTAGCATACCTTATTGCGGACGAGGCTTTGCATTTCCTCGCGTTTGCCGTATTTAACTTCTACACCGGTATGGTGATCTACGGAGCGATAACGGTGGTTTGTGAGTGGAAGCGAATAAAAGCAACCACTTGGCAAAAGGTAAAATACCTTTTGATTTTTCCGATTTTTATGGCGACATATATCCCGATTACCTTCGCAGCGCTCAGACGCAACGTCGGTTGGACGCATATCAAGCATTATTCAACGTCTGCGCTTAATATGCTCGCCGCGGAAAAACACAGCTGAATAAGCCGCTGCGGGGTTTGTCTTAATAATCAATGGGAAAAGCCGAATTTGTATTTTCATATTTTAAGTATTCTCGTTAAGCAGGCGATATCTAATAAATTCACCGTCTCAAAATTTCCTTTATAAAACAAACCCCAGTTATTGAAAACACAAGGCAATTCCTTTGCTTTTTGCAGCGTATCCACTTGAATTAGAGATACAGGGACATCATTCGTTTCACAATACCGTTTTATCATCTCAATGTTTTGATAGATATAGGGGCATTGCATATCATAATAAATTGTTAACTCTTTGCTTTCAATTTTTTGATTTTTAGCATTTTGTGTGAACCTGGGCGTTGTTCCGTCAAAAGAAAGTGCAAGCAATTCGTATCCGTTATCGGTAGTGTCAACAATCTCAAAGCCAAACTTTTTCGCAAATGATTGGTCTGAAAGCCAAGATTTTTGCTTTTTTGCCCCAAGCATACAAATTCCGGATTTACCCTTTTCTTTGGCATCAGCCAAACAATACTCCATCAGCGATTTCCCATACCCTTTTCCTTTGTAACTACCGGAAACCCATAAGCAATACAGATAATAATAGTTGTCACCAGTAATGGGAACCCAAGCTGTTTCAAGAGGAGCATATTCAATAAAAACTGTAGCCTTTGCATTGAGCTTTCTAAATACATGGCCTTCCTTTAGTCGGCCAGAAAGCCATTGCCGCTTCGCATCAATACCCTTATGGGGCTTTTTACTGCGTATAATGCAACATAAATGCTCATTGACAAGGTTTTCTGTTGTTAAGTTTACAAAATCGTTACACATATTTTAATTTCACCTCTTACAAAATCCTGCTTATCTGTGTGTCATATAATAATTTAATAATTCAAAGTAAGAATATCACAAAACTTACCATATACAAGACAAAAACTCCATGTGAAGGTTCGTATCCTAACAAATGGAGTTTTTATGTATCATTTGCTCAATTTCGATGCAAGTTCTGATTATACTCACAGTGTACGGAACTCACATTACAATTTTCTTGCCTTTATGCAAAAAGAAATCGGAAGCATCCGGGCTTTTTTGGTTTTGTCGCTGACTTCTCCAACTGCTTCCATCGTTTCTTTATCAGTCTGCTCAACCATTTGTTCGACAAAAAATCCTGCTTGCGCTAAAGCGTTGATATATGTTGATATTTTTCGATTGCATAATATTATTTCACTTCCGTCAACCGGCATGCTAAAGTATGATTCATCAAAATAGCTTTTATTAAAAATCAAGGTATCATTTTCTATGACATCTTTGCGTTGGCTGCATGACCAAGCAACGCAGTAATTCAATGTATGATGCCAACTGAATATAAATATGCCGTCTTTTTTTAGATAAGATGCTATCTTTCTGAATGTACCCTGCAGGTCTGTTGTCCAACCGATTCCGTATATTGAATAAACGAAGTCAAAATAATCAGTCGGGATGTCCAGCTTTGCTTCCATAGGTGAGCATATAAAT
>JAUZPX010000145.1 GCA_030705695.1 Bacillota bacterium | reverse complement strand
TGAGTGGTTTACAGCACCTGTTAATACACCACAAGGGTTATATTTTACCGGCTACTCAGCGGAAGATGCAAACACAGATATCGGTGATTCAGCGATTACAGAAACAATCGGTGTTGGCGGCGTAGCAATGATTGCTGCCCCTGCAGTAACGCGTTTTGTTGGAACAGGCGGATTTAATGATGCGCTTGAAACAAGCAATCAAATGGCTGAAATCTGTGTTGGAGAAAATCCGAACTTTGTTATTCCGACGTGGGACTTCAAAGGTGCGTGTTTAGGTATTGATGCACGTAAAGTTGTTGAAACAGGCATAACACCGGTAATCAACACAGGTATTGCACATAAAATTGCTGGATATGGGCAAATTGGTGCTGGTACAGTTCATCCTCCAATCGAATGTTTTGAGAAAGCAATCACAGCATATGCTGAAAAACTAGGTTTTCAAGGATGATTTTACAGGCAAGTGCGGTTGGTTCAATCGCACTTCAGCTATTAATTGAGGGAAAAACGTTTACTGTACACAGCATTTTTGAAAAAGGTTTAAATATTGTTGATCGGAATGATGAATTGATATTTATCGGCACAAATGAAAATGGGACCTTCCCATTTGGAATCTTGCTTGACTCACAAACGAAGCAAACATTAAAAGCAGATCTTGAAGTGGGAGATACATTTCACGTTCGCAATAGCCATCTTTCCCACAATTGTTTTGAACTCAATTTTAATGCGGAAATACTTCCGTTATATACAGATTTTAAACATGCAAATATAAATAAATTAAAAGAAAACGTGAAACAAATTTCATTTAAATCGTATGAATCTACTGATTTTGAATCAGCTCGCGTGTCGGACTTGATAAATAAATTACACGATCCAACTGAAAATTTGGAGGAAGAGCTTCGTTACTTTATCGGTCGGGGCCAAGGTTTAACGCCGACGGGTGACGATATACTGGTCGGTATATTGTATGGACACTTCATCAACTCTTTTATCGCCGAAAAACACCTTGAAACATTGGGAAGTCTAATCAGAGAACCCTTAACAACCCTTGTCAGCACGCGCTTTTTAACTTGTGCTATAGAAGGCTTGTTTAGTTCAAAAATTACAAAATTACAACATGATTCATCTTTGAAAAGTATAAAAAGTCTTATAAAAGTAGGTTCTTCTTCTGGGATGGATACTTTATATGGAATTTATATGGCTTTAACAAAGGAGTGAAAGAAATGGGGAAAAGTGTAGTAATCGCACTAGGAGGTAATGCAATTTTACAGCCAAAACAAGAAGCAACTTATGCTAATCAATTCAAAAATGTAATCTCTGCAACACGTCATATGATTGAAATTAAAGAAGCAGGACATAAAATTGTGATTACACACGGCAATGGTCCGCAAGTTGGGAATATTATTGCTCAAAATGAAGCTGCCAAAAATGTCGTTGAACCGCTGCCGATCTATGCTTGTAACGCAGAATCACAGGGATTCATTGGTTATATGCTCGAAAAAGCTTTAAAAAACCATATTAAAAAACGGGGCATTACCGCGAATGTAGCTACATTTCTAACAATGGTTGAAGTGGACAAGTATGATAAAGCATTTGAAAAACCAACGAAACCAATAGGAGTATTTTATTCAGAGGAAGAAGCGAAGAAATTGGAGAAAAAAGGGTTTGCTATGTCAGAAGATGCAGGGCGTGGCTATAGACGAGTTGTGCCTTCCCCAGAACCGAAAGTGATCCATGGGATAGAAGAGATTCGACGTTTAATTGATGAAACGATTGTTATCTCCTCGGGCGGCGGCGGTATACCTGTATATCGTGACGACAGCGGTCTATTACATGGTCTTGAAGCAGTAATAGACAAAGATCGTTCAGGATTAAAGCTGGCACAACAATTAAATGCTGATGTTTTCATGATGTTGACAGACGTACCAAATGTGTTTATCAATTTTGGCAAATAAAATGAGCAAAAACTAAGCCGAATTACAGTAGAAGAAGCAGAACAATATGTGGCAGAAGGTCAATTTCCTGCTGGCAGTATGCTGCCAAAGATGCAAGCGGCTATAGAATTTGCAAAGTTAGGTAAAGAGGCAATTATTTGTTCATTGAACCAAGCGGCAGCTGCACTAGACGGAAAAGCGGGGACGCGCATAACAAAATAAGACGATCCGTGTATGTTCATAAGGTGGATAAAAACTAAAATTCCCACCTTTTCAGATATGACGACATTTGATCTGTCATTCTGATCAAAAATTTCTGAACAATCTTTATAATGGGATTCTTTATGCTGCGCAGACAGATTTCGAAAAGAAACAATCTATGAAGTCTAGGATCGAAAGTCAAAGGATTAGTGGAAAAAGTTGAAGGAGGAAGTTTGATGACAAAAGAGGCGGGATCAGTTGAAGGTAAAGGAAAACAACCACTGGTTCCCTATTGGGTAAAAGTTGTTATCGTATTTTTCTTCGGTTGGGTGGCTCTTTATGCAACGCGAACAATATTAAACCCCATTATGGGGGATATTGAATCAGCGTTTTCATTAAGCAAGGCACAACTTGGCTTAATTATGAGTATATTTTTCATCGGTTATGCTGGTATGAATGTTCCTGCAGGAATATTAGGAGATAAAATTGGGAAAAAACGAGTGTTGGTTCCAGGTGTTATTCTATTTGGCTCGCTTGCAGCAGTTACAGGGATGATGCCCACATTCTTTCTGTTTATCTCTGCATGGCTTATGGTTGGTATGGCTCAGGGGGTATATTATGGGCCGCAATATGGAATATCATCCGAAATTATCCCGAAGAACCGTCTAACATTAGGCAGTGCTGTGATTAATGCAGGGATGGCTTTTGGTACTTCAATTGGCTATTATATCTCCAGTTATGTTGTTGGAGAATGGGGATTCGGATGGGGAACCCCATTTTTTGCCATCGCAGTGCCGGTTGTACTTATCGGCATCGCAATGGCAATTGTAATTAAAGACAAACCAAAAACTGATAAAGAGGTTAAAAGGAGCGCTGAACCGTTTAAGTTTTCATCTTTATTTAATAGAAACTTAATTTTGGCATATATTATTATTTTCTGCTCTATTTACGGATTCTTTATGATTATTACTTGGTTGCCATACTATTTAGAAACAGCACGCGGTTTAACCGGAGGAAATATTGCCTTTGTTGCATCACTTGTTCCATGGGCAGCAATTCCAGGTTCATTATTTTTTAGTTGGCTGTCAGATAAGTTAGGCCGGCGCAAACCAGTATTGCTCATGATGTTGCCATTTGGTATTTTATCAACAGCTGCAATTGTTTACTTTGATAGCTTACCAATTCTGTATATGACACTAATTGTGTATGGAATTGTAGGGAAAATTAGCGTTAACCCCGTTTTAATTGCTGTTGTAGCAAATAATGCACCAAAGCAATCATTAAGTACAGCATTTGGATTCTACAACTTTGTTGGAATGTTAGGTTCCATTTTAGCTCCATATATTACTGGCTGGCTGACAGACACTACAGGAAGTATGAATATAGGATTTTATTTTGCAGCAGCTCTGTTAGTAATCGCGTTGATTGCAACATATTTAATAGACGAAAGTAATTTGCCATCTGTTGATAAAGCAGCTAAACATCATTAGTT
>JAUZPX010000144.1 GCA_030705695.1 Bacillota bacterium | reverse complement strand
TTTAACTTTGATATTTTCTGCCGTTGTATTGAAGTGCGATAAATACTGAAGCTCTGAATATGCCTGTGAGTTACTAAGCTCAAAGCTTAAATCGCGCATTTGACCGAATTCCTGTTTTAAGTCGGAAATATTACCGTCAAACACACTTTTGCCCTTATCAACCATAACTATTCGTTTGCAAAGTAGTTCAATATCATTTAAGTCATGAGTCGTTAATATAATCGTTGTTTTATCTTCTGCATTAATTTTAGCAATAGCTTTACGAATATTGTCCTTTACAACAACATCAAGTCCGATGGTCGGCTCATCAAGGAATAAAACATTTGGGCTATGAAGCATTGATGCAGCAATATCTGCACGCATACGCTGACCCAAAGATAACGTTCGTACGGGACTTTTTATGAAATCATTAAGATCAAGCACTTCGTTTAAGAAATCCATGCGCCGTTTAAATTCAGCGTCAGGCACATCATAAATTTCTTTTAATACCGAATACGTTTCACGCAGAGCCAAATCCCACCAAAGCTGAGTTCTTTGTCCGAACACAACTCCGATTTCTTTGACGTATTTTTTTCTGTCATTTTGCGGAATATATCCATTGATTTCGCATGTTCCCTCAGTTGGGGTTAGAATACCCGTAAGCATTTTTATAACAGTTGATTTTCCTGCTCCGTTTGGGCCGATAAAACCGAGAATTTCGCCGTCGGCAACATCAAAACTGATATCGTCAACCGCTTTGATAATTTCCGATTTCGGATTAAAAAGCGCCTTAAAACTGCCTTTTAAGCCTGGTTCTTTAATTGATTTTTTAAAATATTTTTTGATGTGATTAACATGTATCAAGATTCATCTCTCCCAAAAACAAAAAATCGCTGCAAAAAGCTTGCAACGACTTTAAAAATTATAATGCATTAACGAATTCTTTTAAGTAGTTCTTAAAATCATCGCCGATTTCTTTATGCATAATACCAACCTCAACGGCAGCCTTCATAATTCCAAGCTTGTTACCCATATCGTAACGCTTTCCGGTATATTCAACAGCTGTCATGCCACAAGTCGTTGCAAGCTCCTTCATGGCGTCTGTCAGCTGGATTTCACCGCCAACTCCCGGTGCGGTATGATCAAGAATATCAAAAATCTCAGGCGGTAAGATACATCTTCCCAAAATGGAATAAAGTGACATTTCCTCTCCTGGTTGAGGCTTCTCAATCATATCTGTGCATTTATAAATATTATTTTCAATATTTTCAACTTTTAACGAGCTGTATTTGCTTATATCGTTTTGATCAACTTTTTTTATACCTAAAACACCTTTGCCAAACATGCCGTAAGCATCAATAAGCTCTTTACATGCAGGTGTCTCGCCTACAATAACATCATCGCCGTACAATACTGCAAACGGTTCGTTCCCGATAAAAGAACGTGCCCTGTTTATGGCATGTCCAAGACCTTTTGTTTCCTTTTGACGAATAAAATAAATATTTGCAAGATTAGAAATTGCAACACATTCCTCATGGATCTGTATTTTTTCGCCCTTAATTAAATTGAGCTCCAACTCAGGCGAAAGATCAAAATGGTCTTCAATTAAATCCTTACCGCGATTTGTTATAATTAAAATATCTGTAATCCCAGCAGCAACTGCTTCTTCAACTATATATTGAATTGCCGGTTTATCAACGATTGGAAGCATCTCCTTTGGAAGTGCTTTTGTGGCAGGCAATACTCTTGTTCCTAATCCGGCTGCCGGAATAACTGCTTTAGTAATATTCATTTTATTTATTTTCTCCTTTACTTTCTACAAAAGAACATTCTTTTCCTATTTGCAATAAAATTTCAAGAAATAAGCATAGGAAAAAGAAATATAATCATATAGCAAATAAACAAACAGGCAAATACAGCATTATTTACTCCGCCTGCTGTCTGAAGTTTTTCTTTACTTTCATTTTCGTCTTTTGATGAAGCCTTAATTTTTTTTATTTCAGAAATACAATGTTTATAATACAATTTGTTTGCAAATGCACCAACAAGCAACATTATAATAAAACTAACAATAGAAAGAATACTTGGCAAATAGACAAGTAATTGATCATTTGGACTTAATGTTGGTACATAGTCCATGGCCTTCACCTGTCCGCTCATTGTTGAGATATCTATATTATGCTTATCTGCAATTATATTCAGAATAGGAGTTGTATAAAACATTGTTATAAGGTTTTGTGCAAGTGTTAGCGCACCGATTAGGAACGAGATAACCGCACCCAGCTTATACATTTTGCGGTACATAAGCCACGCACCGTTAAAGAAAAAAGCCAAAAAATTAAATCTTGTAGAAGCAAATTGACGAATTCTACGAAACATCAAAATATAATAAGGAATATTGATTTTTACATATTTTGCAAGATCCCCCTCAGTAACGTTATCTACAACTTGCTCTTGGGGATTAAACCCTGTCATAGGATCCATCAATGGTTTTGAAGGCATAAATGGCATTCCGATTGTCGGAAACGGCATTCCGTTCCCTGCATCATTCTGCCCTTGTTGATTTTGAAAAGGTGTTTGATTAAATACGAGCGGAAATCCGCATTGTTTACAGAAAAAAATACCGCTTTGATTTTTACATGAACATTTTGGACATGTTACCCAAGCATGCTCCTCGGTTTCAGGTTCACTCGCTCTTTCGTCTTGATATTCAAACCCATCCCCATGCTGAGATTCAAAAGCGCAATGCCCGATTTCATCGTAACATTCGCGATGAAACGGTGCACCGCAAACAGGACATACAACCGAATCCACTCCTGAATTCAGCTCTTTATGGCAAGAAGCACAATGTAAGCCTTGAAACTCCATAAAACACGTGTCCCTTTCATGATTATAATTTAGTTTATCATACCAGAAAAACGTTAGAAATACAATAAGATTGTTTATTTTTTGCAATTGAGAAAATTTCTTCCCAATATTTTTCCTTTTTCTTTACAATCTTTAGTATAACCGCTATAATAAATAAGATTAAGAACAAAAGGATGATTCTATGCTTCAATTTGAAGAATTAAAGCTGAGTCTGCAAGAGATGCAGCCTGAAATCAAGGATCTTGCGGAAGCGTTAGGGCTTAATGCCATGCGCTCTGAGGTTGAGCAACTGGAACGCAGAGCCGCTGAACCGGGATTTTGGGATGATCTTGAAAATTCCCATAAAGTTCTGCAGCGCACAAGCATGATCAAAAACAAAATGGCAGAGTATGAAAAGCTTGTAACTGCCTATGAAGATACAATGGCACTGATTGAACTTGGTGATGAAGCCGAGGATCTTTCTGTTTTGCCTGAGGCCAAAGAAGAGCTTGAAAAAATTCAAAAGACTTTGGAGGCTCAACGCTTGTCTACTTTGCTGACAGGCGAGTACGATGCAAATAACGCTATTCTGACATTTCACGCAGGCAGCGGCGGAACAGAGGCTCAAGACTGGGCTGAAATGCTGTTTCGCATGTATACACGCTGGGGTGCGGCACATAATTTTAATGTTAAAACAATCGACTACCTCGATGGTGAAGAAGCAGGTTTAAAAAGCGCCGTTCTTCTTGTAGAGGGTGTTAATGCTTACGGATATTTAAAAAGCGAAGCCGGTGTTCACA
>JAUZPX010000143.1 GCA_030705695.1 Bacillota bacterium | reverse complement strand
TACTGCCGGAGCATCTACACCGGCAAGGATAATAAAGGAGGTACTGGATAAAATGTCAGAGATTTTAAACGCTGATACCAGTGAAGTAATTACAACAGGAGAGCAAAATTTTGAGGAGATGCTTGAAGAATCCCTCAAAAATTTTAATACAGACGAGAGGGTTCGAGGCGTTGTTGTCGGTATTGCACCGAATGAGGTTTATGTTGATGTCGGCAGAAAACAAGCAGGATTTATTCCTCTTGATGAGCTTTCAAATAATCCAAATGACAAGACCGAAGATCTTGTTAAAGTTGGTGATGAGCTTGAATTGCTCATCATGAAAACAAACGACCAAGAAGGCACGATTATGCTTTCGAAAAAGCGTGTTGATGCTGAAAAAGGTTGGGAACTCATTGCAAATGCGAAAGAGAACGACGAGCTTCTTGACGGCAAGGTTATTGATGTAATTAAAGGCGGTATTGTCGTATTATCTAACGGAATCCGCATTTTTATTCCTGCTTCACAGGCTACAATAAATCGTAATGATCCACTTGATGGATTAATGAATGAAGATGTTAAATTCCGTCTTCTCGAGCTTGAATTAAAAGGCAGACGCCGCAGAGCAATCGGTTCTATGCGTTCTGTTCTTAAAGAGCAAAGAAATGCTCAAAAATCAAAGTTTTGGGAGTCTGTTGAAGTTGGTAAAACATATACAGGCACTGTAAAGTCACTTACAAGCTACGGTGCTTTCGTTGATATCGGCGGAGTTGACGGTATGATTCATATTTCAGAGCTATCTTGGGGACGTATTAAACATCCGTCTGAGGTTCTGAATGTAGGCGATGTTGTTGACGTTTATGTTAAAGATATAGATACGGAAAAAGGAAATATCTCATTGGGATATAAAAAGACTGAGGACAACCCATGGGAGATTTTAAAAGCAAAATATCCTGTCGGTACAGTTCTTAAGTCAAAAATTGTCGGAATGACAACATTCGGCGCATTTGCCACAGTTATTCCTGGTATTGACGGTCTTGTCCACATTTCTCAAATTGCCAACCGCAGAATTGAAAAGCCTCAGGATGAGCTTTCTGTCGGTCAGGAAGTTGATGCTAAAATTCTTGATATTGACTTTGATAAAAAACGAGTTAGCTTATCAATTCGTGCGTTGTTACCGGATGCATTTATTATTGATGATACTGATTCATCTGAAAAGACTGAAACTTCTAATGCTGATACATCAGCAGAAACCGAAGCTGTCGCTTCTGAAGAGTCCACAGCTGAATCTGCTGAATAATCATATCAATCTTTTAATAGGGCATCCGTTTGGATGCCCTAACATGTTTTTTGAAATTATTTGATCGGGGGCACAAATTTTGCAAAATCAAATTACAAATGATTCAAAATCTGCTATCTTAAACTTAATAGAAGCTGCAAAATTAAAACAAAATCAGATTGTTGTTATTGGATGCTCCACAAGTGAAGTTGCAGGAAAGAAAATTGGTACAAACACAAACGAAGAAATTGCTACTGCAATTTTTGAGGGGATTTATCCTGTTATAAAAGAACGTAAGCTTTGTTTGGCTGTACAATGCTGTGAGCATTTAAATCGTGCAATTATAATTGAAAGAGCGCTTGCTGATATATTAAGGCTTCCGATTGTTAACGCTGTTCCTCATTTAAAAGCTGGCGGAGCATTTGCAACAGTTAGTTATAATAATTTTTCAGAACCAGTTTGTGTTGAAAATATTTCAGCAGATGCCGGAATGGATATCGGCGGAACGTTAATTGGAATGAATTTAAAATCTGTTGCTGTTCCCGTACGGATAGAACCAAAGCATATAGGTGAAGCTATTGTTATTTATGCCAGAACTCGTCCGAAATTCATCGGCGGTGAACGTGCCAAATATAATACAGATTTGTTATAAAAGGAGTTTAAATATGAAACGTATATTTTTTCTATCTTTTTGTATTTTATTGACTATACTTACTGCCTCATGCAGTATGAAAAATTCTACATCATCACAGGTTATAGATACTACACCTATGCCTACTGCGCCTTCAACAAAGGTAGTAACTCAGCAGCAGTTCTCTTTTACAAAACAGGTAAAAGTTAACAGCAGTACATCTGCCTTTACGGTAACCATAAGCGGAACTGAGAAAAAATATGATGATAATCATATAGGTTATCAGGCAAGCCAGATAAGTGTGTTTAATTCAAACGGAACAAAACTTCAAACAATTACTCCTACAGCAAACGAGGCACCTACTGCTGATATGGGTTTTTCGATTGCCGATATCAATTTTGACGGCAACAACGATTTCACATTTGTATCAACTTACGGAAGCAATGGCAACAGAAATTGCTTTGGCTATACATGGGATAGCGGAGCAAAGAAATTCGTTTTAAGCCCTGATTTCAATCAGATTGGTTGCCCGTGTGTGGATAAATCAAGAAAATTAATTTTAGGACTTGGGGTTGTCAGTTCAAAGACATACGGTTACAGCATTTTTGCTTATTCAGGCGGGAAATATGTAATGGAAAATTCGCTTACGATTGACAGTTTTGCATCGTCAACTCCGAATGTTTGGAAAGTAACCGAGTCTAAGCTTTCAAACGGCAGTTGGACATCTGTTGCAAACTTCCAAATTAATTATACAAGTACTAAGCTACCTAAAACGGATTCTAAACTTGCTCCTTATTTTGCTGCTGGTTCGTTGTGGAGCATTGACTGCAATAGTTGGCAAAAGCTCTATAACTGATAAGTATGTATTTTTTAAGATTGAATTAATTTGAATTGATTATAAGGAAGATAAACAATGAAAAGTAAAGAAGACTTTATAAAAATCTATAAAGAGAATATTCATAGACAGGGCTCACAAGAGCTTTTGGATTGGCTTTTGAAAACGGATTTTTTTACTGCTCCTGCCAGTACGAAGTTTCATTGTGCCTGTGAGAGCGGTCTTGTTATGCACAGCTGCAGCGTTTATGATGTTTTGATGGAAAAGCATTTCAACAGTGAAACAGATAATTTGGAAAGCTTTACAATTGTTTCACTTTTGCACGATTTGTGCAAAGCTCAATTTTATAAATCTTCTACGAAAAATGTAAAAAATGAAGAAACAGGTGCTTGGGAGAAACAGCCGTTTTATATGATTGATGATAGCTTTCCTTATGGTCACGGCGAAAAATCTGTATTCTTAATTGAGCGTTTTCTGCGTTTAAAAATTGATGAAGCTATGGCAATTCGCTGGCATATGGGTGGGTTTGATGATAATTCAGGATTTTCTGTCAGCCAAGCATATGATCGGTTTCCGCTTGCAGTTAAATTACATTTAGCTGATTTAGAATCTACATATTTATGTGAGAAAAATACTTCTGCAATAAGATGAATAAATTGTTATCAATTAATTTCTAAAATATTAATTTATTGTAAACACTAGTGCTATTTAACAAAATAAATATTTAAAATTTGGTTTCAAAATTCCCATTTTCACACAAAAACCGAAATTTATTCATATTTTCAGAATAAAATAATTACCGGGATTTGAAAATAAATCTACTTAGGAGGATAATTATGTTTAAATCAAAAAGATTTTTTGCAATTCTTTTATCTTGTGGCTTAATCTTTTCTGCTACACTTATTCAAGTTAATGCTGCGGGAAATGCTTCTACCACAACCACAGCAGTTGTAGTTCC
>JAUZPX010000142.1 GCA_030705695.1 Bacillota bacterium | reverse complement strand
CATATCGTATGCGGCAAAAATTTTCGCATGGTCTAATCCAAGGTCTTTTAATGTTTTTTCATATAATTCCTGCATCTGATCCCTGCATTTTTTTCGGGCACTTTCCAAATCAATGCTAACTTTTGAAGAACCTTCGTCTGCCTTAGCTTTTTTATAAAATACAATTTCACCTTCTGTAATTCCGGGGGCTCCTTTTATTCCTTTGATTTTTTTCAATTTGCACCCACCTCCTTAAATTACATCAGCATTATCATTTTCTAAAACTTTAATCAAAGCTTCAATTGCTTCTTTTTCGTCCTCTCCGTCAGCTTGAATTTCAATTTCGTCACCTTTTTCCGCACCTACGCATAAAACCATTAAAATGCTTTTTGCTTCATATGCTTCACCATCTTTTAAAATTGAAATTGCGCTTTTGAACTTCATTGCTGTTTGGCAAAAATCAGTTGCAGGCCGTGCATGGAGTCCCTCATCGTTTTTAATTTGGTATTTTACACTTATCATGGTAACTCACCTCTCTTACCAATTGTTCAGATAATCAAAAAATACATTTACATCCTTGCTTTGCTTAATTTGATTAATAGCCTCATCGCTGTCTAAAAAAGTAGCAAATGATTTGTAAAATTTAATTATTTCGTTCCTCATGCCTTTTTCCTTATCCAAATCGAATGCAAGTAAAAACAGCATGTCCACTTCTTCGTTATCATCAAACCATATAATTGGTTTATTTAAGGTCGCTACCGCAGCAATTGAACGATTTACATATTTCGGACGCCCGTGAGGTAATGCGATTCCTTGCCCAACCTCCGTTGAAGTGTTTGTTTCTCTTTCTAAAACAGATTTTTTGAAGCCCTTGGTAACATAGCCCATGTTTTCCATCTGGCGGCAAATAAATTTTAACAATTCTTCTTTGTTATCTATATCTAAATTAACAAATATAAGATCTTTATTAAATAACTGATTTTTAGATTCAATATCGTTTTTCTTTGCTTTTGTACGTAATTTGTCTTTTCGTATGCGCTTCATTTCATTTTCTATATTATCGATATCGAAGGGGAGAAGAAGATGTTCAACTACTATTACATCTTTTTCTATCCGTAATCCCTCAAGAGGCAATGAAGATATTATAAAATCACAGCTTGCATTTTTAATTCTTCTTATATCCCTGTTTGACAGTACGTCGGTAATTTCCAAATCTGTAATAGTTCTTTCTATTTTTTCTTTTAAAAGCTGAGAAATACCGATTCCATAATCACATACGATACATGCCTTTAAAAATGATGTTCTGCGCTCCATTGCTCCTCCAATATGAAGTGCCAGGTATCCTACCTCATGTTCATTTATATCCAGCTCAAGTTCATTATCAAAAAGGTTGCCGGCTGCCCATGCAATTGCCATTGTGTTTGGATATTTGCTCTTTATCTGCTTCAATAGCGGATTCTTGAACACTACATGATATTTCAGCCTTTCTATCATAGTCTTTAGCTGCAAAAATGCTTGTTCCACCAAAAAATTGTCTTCTTTAAATTTCACGTTTAACATTTCGCTGATTAAATTTATGAATTTGACGGTAAATTTACATAATTCAATGTTGCTTGACTGATAAAAGCTTTTTGATTTATTGTCTTTAAACTCTTGAATCTCTGAAATAGCAAGTACAAATTTTATATAATCCCTTTCAGAGTTTGGAAATTTTACATTATAACGTTTCTCTAAATCATTTGCTAAATCTTCAACAAGTAAATCATCAAACGTTCCATCTGTTTTACACTTTGCAGGGGTAGGAACCTGTGCATAAAGTTGTTTTCTTGTACGGATAACACCCAAAGAAAGAAGTATTAGTGCTCTTGTGTTTGAGTAGTAGCTGTAACGAAAACCATATTTTGATTCTATATTGTTTATAGCTTTCATTACTCCGTCAATATCAAAGCCATTCAAAAGGTCTGACATAGCTTTGTATTCCAATTCATCTATGGTTCCAATCTTTGATGCCCGTCTCATGCCAGATTCGCAAATATAATTCTTGAATTGGTTGAAAAAATTACATACTGCTATGCGGAAATTGTATTCGGTATAAGAAATCTCAATACCTTTACCCTTTATTTTCTCTAATAAAATATGATTGTCATGGAACCAATTTTTTGCACTTTCCAAAGTCTTATCAACCAGAGCCCTGCTTGCATAAAACTTATTGGTAAGTGTTAATACGCTGATGCTTTTTTGCTTCAGCAAAGCATATATAGTGTAAAATAAAATGTTAGGATTATCTTTTATATTGATGGAGTCACATCGCATTTCACTGCAGAGTTTATCCCATTCAGAGACACTGATTGAAAGCATAGCTCCCGAATGAGGCCTTGTAATCAATTTACCTGTTTCATGCTCAGTAAGGTAATTCTTAATAGCAGCTATATCGTTTCTGACTGTTTTTACAGAAACGTTTAATTTTTCAGCTATATTGTGAAAAGTTATGAACCCCTCCGTATTATACAGAGCCGTGAGAATTTGAATTTGTCGTTCACTAATCATGATTAACTCCTTTCAAGTTCCAAGCCAATCCTCTCTGTACGACTTTATTATACAATGAGTTTTTAATTTCTATTGCCAACCTTTTGACACATTTACAAAATAATAAACAAAATTTTGACACATTTACATAATTAGTATAACACAATCTTTGTATAAGTTGAATTTATTTAATTTATTTTAATTGAAAGATAAGAAAAAGTATGTTAAAATAAAAATAGCATATTAGTAAGCTGGTTTTAGAAGCAGAAAATGCCAATATTGTGTTATACATAAAAATGCTTTTAAGGAGGAAAATTGATGTACAAAAAATTATTGTTATCATTGGCTTTGTCAATTGGCCTAATACTTACCTTTGCAATTACGTCAAGTGCGGCAGCGGGGGACAGTTGGACAGCTCAGAGTTGCGGTACATCCAGTAACATTAACGGAGTATGTTATAGCGGCTCAATGTTTGTTGCTGTCGGAGACGGTGGAACAATTGTAACATCGGCAGACGGAAAGAGCTGGACAAATCAAACGTCCGCCAATTCTGCCATAACCGGAAATGTGAATCTTAAAGCAGTTTGCTACGGAAACAACATTTTTATGGCTGTTGGTGACAGCGGAAAAGTAATAACTTCAGCTAATGGTGTGACATGGACTGCCAGGGCATATGCACCGAATAATCTTGTTAGTGTGTACTATGGTACAGGCAATACCTTTGTGGCAGTTGGAAATAATCCGAACCTAGGAGGGTACATATACACCTCAACAGATGGAGGCGTAAGCTGGGCAGAAGAGTATTTTTACAATGGTTGGTTTTTAAACGCAGTATGCTATGACGGAAACCAATTTATAGTTGTCGGAGATATGGATTTTTCGGAGAAATGCAAAATTTTAACATCAACTAATGGTTTAGACTGGAATGATTACAGTTCCGATCAAGGGGATCAAGCATTGACATGTGTTTGTTCTGATGGCAATACTTGTGTTGCCGGGGATATCCAGAGCAGAATAATGACATCTACTGATTCTGCTGTAACTTGGGTAAACAGAAGCTGGCAAGATCCGAGTAACTGCTGTTTTAACGGAGTGTGTTTTGGTGCCAATATTTTTGCCATAGTTGGTTCCGGCGGCAAAATATACACATCGGCAGATGGGGCAACCTGGAATTCT
>JAUZPX010000141.1 GCA_030705695.1 Bacillota bacterium | reverse complement strand
GGATTTTTACAGAGACTTATTTCTAATGCAGCAAACTTACAGTACACTTTTCTCCCTTACAAATAAACTTCAGGTTAAGGGGGATAAATTTATAGGTGAAATAACAACGCGACAATATATGGTACTGATAGCAATTAGCCATTTGCCTGACGAGAAAGCTTCCTTAAACAATATATCAAAAATGCTGGGTACTACAAAACAAAACGTTAAGCAACTAATAAAAATACTAGAAGCTAAAGGGTTTGTAGTAACCTTACCTAGTCGTAAAGATAAGCGCACTGTGAATATAAAAATTACCGAGGCGGCAAAACCCGTATTAATAAATTGCACTGAAAAAGGTACTGAATTTTTATCAAGTGTTTTTTCTGAGTTTAGCACACAAGAGATGGAAACTCTGTGGGGTTTATTAAAAAAAATGTATGGTTTCGATGGTGAAGAGCAAAATGGATTTGAAGAAGAACCACCAATGGAAATTGACAGCAATATGGCCAAGGCTCAAGAAAGGATATTAAGCGCGTTTGAAAAAACCAGAAACGAAAAGTCTAATTCATGACCACCACTTCAAGCTGTGGTTTGATAGCATCCCTATAATGAATTATAATACCTGTTCGCCTAAAAAACGGTATAAATGGAATTGTGTATAATTTTACTAAATCGTTAGCTATTTTGCAAATTATTATACAGAATCAATTTGAATTTTACCCTGAATCTAAATTATACATGCGAGACAAATAAACAGTTGTTTCGCATGGAGTGAGAAATGTCTGCTTTTGCTTTGGCAAATATACCACCAAAAGTCAATCCGTTTTAGCTGCGGTTCACAGCAGTTGCACCGAAGACAAATCACGCACTTCACATTTGTGGGGTGCGTTTTGCTTTGTATACGTGTTTTTACCCTGCATCTAAATTGTTCGATTAAAAATCTCGAAAGCATTCACGTAAAGTCAATTACCAGCGGAGGCATTTGCGGCAGCAAGTGCAAAAGCCGATAGTTTGAATTTGAGGCAAAGCACTAAAGTGAGGGGAACGATGCAGTTAGAATTCAGACTGCATCAAATCTCAAACTGTTTTATATCTTCGCCAAATCTAAGTCAAAGACTTATTTCGCCGCATTTGATTTATCAAATGACAAAGGCCGAATATATGAAACCGTAATTCACTTGAATCAACACACGATGAGTGTTTACCTAACAACTTGAACGGCTGCGGTTTGGAACTTTTCTATCCTGTAATATTTAATAATCTAATCGCATTTTCACCCAAAACAGCATTCGAAACCTCAGGTGTTTTTGCATACCGTAAAATTGTATTTTTAGATAACTGTAGATCTCCAAAAGGTCGATCTACTCCAAAAAGGCATTTTTCCGGCACTTCATTGATTATCGTTCCTAAGACAAATGTGGAATAATAAGCAGATGTGTCAAGATATAGATTAGGAATTTCTTTCACAAGCTCAATTGTCTCAAGCCAGTTAATGCCACCCAAGTGCCCCAAGATAACCGGAATCTGAGGATAGGTCTTTGCGAACTCGGCAATATCTTTTATATCCTGAAATGTCAGCGGAAAAAAGGCATGAACCCAAATCGGCAAATTATGAAACTCCTGCGAAGCAATAAAAACATTTTTAAGCAGATGAGTTTGCCCGCTTCCGAGGGGGAATTCGCCCATACCTGCCAAATGATTTTTGTAAATCACATCGTTTACATATTGCAATGTATCATTCAAATTAAGGCCCACGGGAACCGTACCAAAACCAATGTAACGATCAGGATATTGTTCAATTGCTTCCACAAGCTCTGATACGGCCTTTTGCCGTGCCTCCACCACAGAACCGATTTTTCCTGCCAATAAGTCATTTAAATATTCCATTGATGTCTTAACCTCTGCAAAATTGGCAGAGGTTTCCGGATGAAATGTGGTTGAAAACAGAAAGGTTTTATCAATTCCCGCTTCATCCATCGCTTTTATATGCTCTTGAATCGGTAAAGTAACATGTGAATGCGCGTCAATGATCATAGATATACTCCTCTTTTCTTGATGCTTGAAGTTTTCTTTATCTTTTATTATAATGAGTTTGTTGGATTTTGAAAGTATGCACTAATTTGTAGTATACTTACGAAAAGGAGAGTAAGAGCATGCCCGAAAAGTTTTGCTTTATCAATAATCAAGAGCCTTTTGAATACACACTGTCAATTGTAAGCGGCAAATGGAAACTTAAAATCATATACCTCCTAGCCTGTATCACCCCTGTAAGATATGGCGCTTTGAAAAAAAATATTGATGGTATTACACACAAAATGCTAAGTACACAGTTAAAAGAATTAGAGCAAGAAAATATCATTGCACGGAAGGAGTATCCACAGGTTCCGCCAAAAGTCGAATATTCTTTGACTGCTAAAGGCCAAAGTCTAATACCCATCGTGATAGCAATGTGCGATTGGGGAAAAGAAAATTATAAACCCAAGCACCCGCATGAGGAAAGTTTGGAGCCGGTAGAAAAAGATGTATTAACCGATTGAGGTAATAGAGGGTAATGAACTATTAATTAATATCACCTTCGTATAGCTTTTCCAGTATATTCACCACGCTTTGTACGCCGCCCAGATTTTTTAAATCTTCTCCCAGCTTTTCTGCCTTTACGGAAAACTCAGCGCTATTACAAAATTCCGTCAGAGCAGATCGAATTTTCAATGGAGTGAATTCACTGACATCAAGTATTCTACCTACGCCTGCCTTTTCGGCGCACTCGGCGTTGTACTTTCTCTCAAAAATCTTTCCTGGTATAATCAACTGGGGAACTCCGTACATCAGCCCTGTCATGATGCTGTTCTGACCCCCATGATTGATAAATGCTGCCGCAGACGGCATCAGTTTGCTGAAATCAAACCGTTTATCTACGATGATATTTTGTGTTTTCATTGGCTTTGCCGCCATAGAGGCAATGTAAACATTGTAATCACTGTTGGCAAAGGTGTCGGTCATCACGGATAATTGATGATGATAAGACACACAGCCGGTTCCCATGTAAACAATAATATTTTTATACTTCTGCGACCGGTCGACACTGGCTGCTTTCATACCGTCAAAGGGACCGGTAAAATAAACATTTTCACCGCCAATAGGCTCAAGCGTACTGGAACTGGGAACGATTTTCATGTCGGCCCAGTCGAAAATATCCAGAACTGATTCCACATCCGGTAATCCTACAGAAACGAGAAACTTACGGACATTACTTGCATACTGAGGGGAAGAGGCGTAGCTTTTTTGTACCGGATAGCTAAACCCGGTTGCGACTTTTACTTTTTCCAACTTTGCCGCGACGATTGCGGCTGGTCGGAATTCCGCATAAACAATATCAGGCCTGTAATCCCGGATGGCTTTTTGGATTGCGACAACATCGCGGGGAAACTGCCTTTTCGAGATTGCCCCCGCTATAAACAAAACCTCTTCAAAGCTGTGCACCGTCTTTTTTTGCTGTACATCAATGGTACTGCCTATACGAAGTATAATTTTTGAAATTGGTGAAGGAAGCCCCATAATCATGGGAATGGGGGCAAAGTAATTTTTAATGCCTTCAATTTCTTTGTAATTCACGTCTTGTGCCGCGCACAGTGCCACCTCGTGCCCGGCACTGCGTAGCGCCAGTGCCAGAGTGCGGCTGCGTGAAAAAGGCCCGCTTGTTTCAGCCATAGCCGCCATCGGTGCGATTAGTACTCTCATTATTTATTCTCCACTCATCATAAAGCATAGTTCTTTAAACTTGAATACTCTTGACATTTTTGCTCTTATCCTTGATATGTCTAATTTTCAAAATGAACGGTGGGTACATAAACACTTTTTTTGCTTTCTT
>JAUZPX010000140.1 GCA_030705695.1 Bacillota bacterium | reverse complement strand
TAGGGCAAATCAAAGTCTTCAGGAAAAGCTTTTTAGGAATGACAAAATTGAATTTGTGTGGGACAGCGTAGTAAATAGCATAAACGGTAAGACTTCTCTTTCAAGTATAACAGTAGAGAATGTAAATTCAAGTGAGAAAAATGTAATTAACGTTGACGGTGTGTTTGTTGCAGTTGGAATTGTACCAAACAGTGAAGCATTTTCAAAAATAGTAAAGCTTGATGAGAACGGATTCATTGTTGCAGGCGAGGACTGTGCTACTTCAGCAAAAGGTATTTTTGCCGCAGGAGATGTCAGAACAAAAACATTAAGACAAGTTGTTACTGCCGTAGCCGATGGTGCCAACGCAGTAAATTCCGTAGAGAAATATTTGGATTCATTGTCTTAAAATGAAAAAACGGCTCACAAACATCAAAATGTTTGTGAGTCAATTAATTATATATTTAATGTTTTAAAATAATTCGAATTATCGTAGGCAAAACAGCATTTTGGTTAAAAACCATTGGGGCTTCGTTAGGAAATACAAAAATCATTCGAATTATATAAGTAGCTAAGAAAATGATTGTTGCTATTACAAGAAAATATTTGTTTTTCATTAGGTCATATTCTTTTGTAAAAATACCAAGAAAATAAATTAGAATACATATAATTAAAGGAATCGCCAATGGATGTAAGCTTAAAGAAGACTTAATATCTCCGTGAAATAGTGCGAGCATTGCTCGAGTCATACCGCATCCTGGGCATGGGATACCGAAAAACTTCTCGAAAGGACATTGATACCCTAAAAGCAGTAAAATGCCAATAAAGGCAGCAGGAATAATAATCCTTCTGCCTTTATTTAATGAATTTTTTATTATGTATAAATGCTTATTGGACGTTTGGAGCACCCCACAAAGTATTTAAGCTAGACTGTAAAATTAATGCGGATACAATAGATAATCCGAAAATAGGAAGAATTAAGCAAACAATGCTGTTGTCACTCATTTGAAGATTCAATGCCTGACCTGCTTCATAAACCATTTTACTGTATTTATAATACCAATAAATTGTATATATTCCACAAGTGAATATACAAAGAAGTAATTCTACAGTAGGATTAATGTTTGTGTCATTGCGATATTCTTTCATTTCTTTGCTCACTGTATAGATCCAAAAAAACATGTAAATTTCGCAGGTAATGAGACTTAAAAGCAAAACCATAATAGGACTTCTGACTGTACCTTTCATATAACCCCTCCAAATTTTTCTAGTAACAATAATTTAACATTTTTTTGAATCTTAGTCAATATAAAATCAATAATATTTTGTGATTTAATTATAATTTTTTGCACAATTTGTCCTAAAAATAAATATGTCTTCTTGATTTTAATGTTTTGAAATGATAAGATATAAAAATCAAAAGTTAGTAGGTGATATATTTTGAAGTGCTTTATTTATGAATGTAAAGCAGATAACAAAAATGAATATTATGGCATTGAAACTGAAGTAAACAGTGAGGATGAAATTCTTGAAAAATATGAAATAGAACTTAGTCATCAGACCGGAAAAGCCTCTACAAAATTTGAAAGCCATCATGGCTTTGATTATATTTCACTCGATGTTCCTGTTGTACCTGAAATTTTGGAAAATCAGAAAAATCATATCCGTATTTTCTTTGTGCGGCAAAGAATTTTGTTTTTTTATGATGATTACGTAAATATTGCATTTATAAAAGAGCTTTTCCAAAATGCTAAGGATGGAAGTAAGACACCTGAATTTTTGCTTCAGGACTTTTTCAATTTGCTAACTATTAAAGATAATAAAGGATTACAATCTATAGAATCAAGCATTACAAATTTGGAAGATAATCTGATTTCAACCGAAACTTTTGATTGCACACACGATATTATAGTGCTGCGAAAAAGGTTACTGGCTTTAAAGCAATATTATGAGGCTTTGTATGAAGTTTTGGCAAGTATTGAAGAAAACGAAAATCAATTATTTACGCCCCATGAGCTGAAATATTTTTCTTTGATTGCAGATCGTGTAGACAGATTAATTCACTCGGTTATAAACTTACGAGATTATGTAACTCAAGTGCGTGAGGCATATCAGGCACAAGTGGATATAAGCTTAAACAAAACCATGAAGTTGTTTACCGTTATTACCGCTATTTTTCTTCCTTTGACTTTGCTAGCAGGTTGGTATGGAATGAATCTGAAAATGCCTGAATATAATTTTGCTTACGGTTATCCGGTTGTAATCGCTGTAAGCGTGGCCATTGTAGTCGGATTAATGATTTATTTTAAAAAGCACAAATGGGTTTAAAATAATGCTTGCAAATTGAGCATTTATATGATATTATATCCTAGTTAATAAAATATAAAGGAATGACTTCTATGTCAGTTGTAGAAATAATTTTAGGTTCATTATTGATTTTGGCTGCCATTGCCATTATTATCGTTATCATTCTGCAAGAGGGACATCAGCAAGGTTTAGGTGTCATCACAGGCGGAGCAGATTCGTTCTTTCAAAAGAACAAAGCTCGTTCTATTGACTCCTTTTTGGCTCGCTGGACAAAGCTTTTCGCAGGCGGATTTGTTGTCATCGTTATCGTATTAAACATTCTTACACGTATCGGCTGATAACAAACGGCTTTATAAAAGAAATGTGTCACTCGCTGAATGTTTTAGCGAGTGCATTTTTTTGCAATATTGGAATAATTTCATTTTGACAGCCTATATTCATTATGATATGATTTATCTTAGAGGAGGGGAGAATATTGCCGGAAAGCACAAAAACAATTTCACAAAACAAAAAAGTATTTCATGAGTATTTTATTATCGAAAGTTTTGAAGCTGGAATTGAGCTTTTTGGTACAGAAGTGAAATCACTGCGTCAGGGCACTGTAAATCTTAAAGACTCATGGTGTAATATTGTCAAAGGCGAGATATTCGTCAACAATATGCACATCAGCCCTTATGAGCACGGTAATATCTTTAATCGTGATCCTATGCGTGTTCGCAGGCTCCTCATGCATAAGCGTGAGATTAATAAGCTATATGGAACGATAAAGCAAGAGGGTTTTGCACTGATTCCGATTTCTCTTTATTTTAAAGGATCGAAAGTTAAAATGCAGCTCGGGCTTTGTAAAGGTAAAAAACTCTATGATAAGCGTGCCGATATGGCTGAAAAAAGTGCCAAACGTGATATGGAACGCAGTATGAAAGAGCGTATAAATAATAATTAATATGGGGATGTAAAGGTTTCGACGGGGATTGTAAACTTAAATAAGCGAGTAGCGGTGCGGAACCGCTATAAAATCCGTATGTTTATAAATTAAACAACAATAACACACAACTCTGCGCAGCTTAAGTCTGCGTCGTCTTATCAGAGCTTACCGCGGCTCTGAATAAGGCGTCATTTAGCGGTGAACGTGAATAAAAGAGTGTCTCGGCTTTTATCATGAACTAGAGTCTACCGAAGTGCAGAGCCTGTCTTTGGGCGATGCATGGGGGGGAATCCTAATACAAAGACTGCACTCGGAGAAAGTTTAAGCAAATGGTTTTCGGACGCGGGTTCAATTCCCGCCATCTCCACCATATAATAACACCATCTATCGACAGATTAAGTTCTTTCAATAGATGGTGTTTTTTTATTTACGTTTATATGGTTTTGCCTCGTCCGTTAAACCTAAAAGATAGTCAACACTTGTATTGTAATATTGAGAAAGTTTTATTAAAACATCAATTGGATAATTCAAAATACCGATTTCATATTGAGAATAAGTGTTTTGTTTTATATTAAGATATTCAGCTATTTGTTGTTGCGTAATATCCTTGTCTATACGCAAACTTCTAATTCTTTCAAATTCCAATATTTCATTTTGT
>JAUZPX010000014.1 GCA_030705695.1 Bacillota bacterium | reverse complement strand
CTGAAGGCACTTTCAATTGTTGATATTTACTTCAAATTGAAAGACGGAAAAATCCCGAACTGGAATCCGACTGCTTTCATTTTTGGTGCTAAAGCTGCTCCTGGATATGCAAGAGCAAAAGCAATTATCAAATTCATTGGTGAGATTGCAAAACTTGTTAACAATGATCCTGATATGAAGGACAAACTGCAAGTTATGTTTGTTTCAAATTATAATGTTTCTTATGCTGAGAAATTAGTTGTAGCTGCCGACATCTCCGAGCAAACTTCCACAGCAGGAACAGAAGCTTCGGGTACAGGTAATATGAAATTCATGATGAACGGTGCTGTTACACTGGGAACATATGACGGTGCAAACGTAGAAATAGTTCAGGCTGCCGGAGATGAGAATGAGTATATCTTTGGTGCAAGAGTTGAGGAAATTAATAAGTTGATTGCTGACAAAGCATACAATCCTAAGAAAATCTACGATTCAAATCCTGAAATTAAGCGTGTTCTTGACACCCTGATTGACGGTACATTTGATGATGGCGGCGCAGAAGGCGAAGGTAGCTTTGCAGAACTGTACAAATCAATTCTTAGCGGCGCATCATGGCACGCACCTGACCACTACTTCCTGCTTCTTGATCTTCCATCTTATGTGGATACAAAAATCAAAGCAAATGCCGATTACAGCGACCGTATTGCTTTCGGAAGAAAGTGCCTCAAAAATACTGCTAATTCTGGTCTGTTCTCAAGCGACAGAACAATCTTACAATATGCAAAAGAATTGTGGCATATTAAATAATTAAAAATATAATGCAAAAACCGCCTGAAGCAGTTAAATCTTCAGGTGGTTTTTTATGTTTTATAGTTGAATAACTGTACAAAAAAAGGACCTCCGATTTAATCGGGGGTCCTTTGTAATTTAAATTAATAGCATTTAACGAATACAATCAAAATTAAGGATTATAAACAGACCATGTCAATGTAGGCAGATTACCTGTGCCCATTGGCTTACAGCAGTTGTTTGAACCCATTACTGTTGATGTAATGTCATCTGTCTTCAAGATACCTGTTTGTGTAAATGTCGGATCGTTCTTGTTCATGAATAAGAAGCCTGTTCCAACAGGTATTGAAGCCTGCCAAATGTTTGTTCCGGTAATTTTTGTCATTGAAACCATTGTCTGATTAAACAGATAGATATAAACACCATCCCATTGTGCTACGGAATTATCAAAGTAAACTGTGATAGTGCCTGTTGGATTATCTGCTGTGGCATTGTAAACGCCCCATGTGCCTGCGGAATTTGTTGTATCTGTAAATTTGTTGTTTGTGCCCATAGCACCTGTTGAGATCCAGCTGTTCCATGCAGCTGCTGTTGAAAATGCTGTTGCAGGCGGCAGTCTGTAGAAGTTTGCTGTTGTCCAGCTTGTTGGAACGTCGGCGCTCCAAACGGTTGTGCCAAGGCTTGTCATTTTGATACTTGTTGTTCCGTCACTGATATACATAACAGCACTTGCATTTGCTACCCAGCCAAGAGAATCTTTAAAGTAGATTGTTTTGATGGTCGAAGCTTGTGTAGGAGCTGTTGTTGGAGCAACTGTTGGTGCTGCAGTAGGAGCAGCTGTTGGAGCAGCTGTTGGTGCAGCTGTTGGAGCAGCTGTTGGAGCAGCTGTTGGAGCAGCTGTTGGAGCAGCTGTTGGAGCAGCTGTCGGTGCATCCGTTGGAGCAGCTGTCGGTGCAACTGTCGGTGCAACTGTTGGTGCATCTGTTGGTGCATCTGTCGGAGCATCTGTCGGAGCAACTGTCGGAGCAGCTGTCGGAGCGTCTGTAGGTGCTTGTGTGACTGTACCAACAATAGTTGTATCGTTTTGTGTCACATTGCCAACAATATTATTGTTAACATATAAGTCATTCAAATCTGTATCATACATTTCTTGAATATTATTGCTAATTGTTGCATTATGATCAATCGAACCGACTGTGAAAGTAGCTGTTACAAGAGTGCCTTGCGGATCAAAATTAAATCCATTCAGATAAATAACGTTATAGAAATATTGACCCGTGGTATCGTTTGTAACCAATTCAGGATTTCCACCTGCAACATCTGTAGCCGGTACAGAAATAACAGGGAATGAAATGGATTGCAATGAAAGAATATCGCTGTCGTAGCTTAAAGAAGCATTCACACCACAAACTCTTACGTTTGGAACATTTAATACAGTTGTAAATGTGATCGTATCTCCTAAGTGTGCTACTTGACCGTTTATGAGAACGCTCGGTGCCTCTGTCGGAGCTTCAGTAGGAGCAGCTGTAGGGGCACTTGTCGGTGCGTCTGTTGGAGCTGTATATGTGTACCAAGTTAATGTTGGTTGTGTTGTTGCTGCCATTGGTTTGCAGCAGTTGTTTGTACCGATATCTGTAAGTGTGATGTTTCCTGTTTGCAATGTTCCATCTGGGAAATCCGTACCTGCTGTGCTCTTAAAGAGACAGCCTGTAAGTTTTGCTGTTGGAACATCTGCTGTCCAGATTCCTGTTGTGCCAATTTGTGTAAACTGATATACTGTTGAGCCGCCTGAGAATGAGAACAGATATACGCCTGTCCAGTTTGCGACTGTGTTATCGAAATACAATGTTGTTGTTCCTGTTAGAGGAATATCACTGTTAGAATCATAAACTCCCCATGTTCCTGCTGTATCGCTTGTAATGGTGAATTTATTGTTTGTTCCCATTGCGCCTGTGGATGTCCAGCTGTTCCATGCTGTTGCTGTTGCAAATGCAGCTGTTGGATCGCATCTGTAGAAATCAACTGTTGTCCATGCGTTTGGAATTGCTGCACTCCATACAATGGAGTTTACAGCTGTCATTTGAATGCTTTGTTGAGTTGCTGAATTATATGCATAAAGCGCAGCACTTGCTGTACCTACCCAGCCAAGACTGTCCTTCAAATAAACAGTCTTTGTCAATGCGGTTGTAGGAGCAACTGTTGGTACAACTGTCGGTGTGGTTGTAGGTGCTAATGTATTCGGATTTGTTGGAATAACAGAAGTTGTTGTTGTAGTGTTGTTATGAATTGTGTTGCTTGTAACGACATTATTATTGACAATAAAGTCGGTATCATCCATACCATAGCACTCTGTAATAGCATCAGTAATTTGTGTATTTACAGCTTGATTTACAGTAAATGTTACTGTAACTAAAGTAGCAGGAGTACCAATAAAGCCACTAAATCCCGTTACACCAGAAATATCGTTATATTTTATTTTATCGGTAAGTGCTGTATTGATAATTGCACCGCCTGAAAGGTTTGGTGCCGATACACTTTTAATAGTTAAAGCAGCTGATGAATAATCAACTTCGCCGCCTATGCCCGCTGCTTTATTAGGAGTTTGCAAATTTACTGTGTAAGTTACTGTATCACCAACTTTTACAGCTACGCCGTTAACAACAGCGGTTGCAACTTGAGAACCTGGTTGTGTAGGAACTGTTGCAGGTGTAACTGTTGGTGTTGTTGCAGGAACAGATGTTGGATTTGTTACTCCGGGTTTAAATGTATACCAAGTAACTTGTGATTTATTTATAGGTGTGATTGGTTCACAACAGTTAGATCCGTCTGTCGGGAATGTTTGGTTGCCTGTCTGCAAATTCCATGTAGCAGTAGGACCTGCATCACATGTATCCTTAAACAGGAAACCACCAACAACATTTTCATCTACTGTAACTGTATAAATATTTGTTGTACCTGGAACAAGTGTCATCGGCAGTACTGAACCCATATTGGTTGTACTCCAATAGAAGAAGTTTACACTTGTCCAACCAGCAATAGAGTTATCAAAATATAATGTAACCATTAAAGGTGGGTTTGTCGGCCCTGTTGGTGCTGTTGTAGTAGCAACAGTTGGAATGACTGTCGGCATAGAAGTTGGAGCTGTTGTCGGAGCTTTTGTAGGTAACGTTGTTGCCGGCTGTGTTGGGATATTAAACCATGTGTTTACAGGGTATTTACCATACGGCATTTTTGCTAGAAATGCTTGAATAATGGTAACATCCTTAATATCAAGACCATCATTTGTTGCTGTAACCTTACTTAAGTTTACATTACCTGTAAGTAAAGAATACCCGGTTAATTTAATCATCTTAGCTAAATGTTCTTGAATTAATGTGGCGTCTTTGACCTGAACGCTTCCGTTCAAATCAGTATCACCATACAATAATTGTCCGGCATGAGTAGTGCCGGAAGTTGATTGCGCAGCATTTACAGATGCCGGTGTAGTTGCAGCCATTACAGATGCACTTGCGGCTCCTGTCATGCAAAACATACTAATAACCAAAGCAAAAACAAGCAAAATGCTGATTTTTTTCCGCTGGGACATTATCATTTGCAAAACCTCCTAAGTATTTTTCAATAAAATAATTTGAAATCGTTAACATTATAATACTTTTGCAATTACACTTCAACAATTTCGCAAAAGCTACTTGGTAGAAAATTATTCGATTTTTTTATACAAAATTACCTTTCAAATTCAAGTAAACATAAATTGCTACAAAATAAAAACAACAAATCGCAAAAATCTGTTGATATTGCGACATGTTGTTCTATATTCGAATTTTTCTTTATTTTATCCTGAGTTTGTCCTTATCAATTTGTTCTTGAAGCTTCAATAGCTCATCGTAGATTCTTTGGCGATTTCCTTGATCACCGAATTCATAAAACTCTTCAACTCTTTTTAAATATTCAGGTTTCATCTTGCATCCGTTTTCCATATATTCACATAAAAGATTGATAAGTTCGTCAGATTCTTTACAGATTTCACCGAAACCCATAGTATCGTAAAAGAAGCAACCATCTTCATAATGAGCAGGTAATGCGTTTGGATGAAAATATACTAAAGGTTTTCTCATATATGCAAAATCAAATTGCACACCGGAGTAATCTGTAACCATCAGGCTTGATTCAGTCAGTATTTTTTCATAGCTTAAGTCTCCGACTGAAGGAATCACTTCAACTTCGCTATTGGAAGTATAATCTACAGACTGGGCACTAACAATAGGATGCAAAAGATATTTAATTTTGTATCCACATTTTTTAGCGGTAGAAATAAGCTTTTCGTTGTTAATCAAATCATTATAGATTTTAAAATAAACGGTATTTTTAAATTCAGGGTTATAATTTCTTTGCTTGCCTTCACTTGATTTTACCGGAAGCGCATTATACATACGCCATGTTGGGGAGATAAGAATCTGCTTTTTATCATTACTTACAAGACCGTCGTATCGTGCAATTCCTGTCAACTTTAAAATGTCAAAGCCTTCATAATTATATACATGCTTATTCAAGTTATCCATTTCATAATGAGACGCCAATGTATATAACTTTGTATTATCAACAATTCTTTGCTGAGCCATAGCACATTTCTGAACAGATAAACCATGTTGAAGACAAACTGAACCAAAATTGCAAAACCCTCTTATAAACCGAGATAAATCTACAGAGTAGCCGTTAAAAGGAAAAACATTTGCATTTGTGTTTGTTATTAAGTCAGCATTTAAAAACGCTAAAATATGCTTTATAGATTTTGTTGCCACAGGCTTGAAACCGTCTTTTTTCAGTTGTTTATATTCAGGTGTATTTTTATCAATAATATAATATTTAGTTATGCCGTCATTATTTTTTGCTGTGTAACGATACATATATTCAGAGCTATCTCCGCCTTTGTAAAGCTTATCATACATTATCCAAATTTTCTTGCGCAAGAAAAGCGGACGAGTAAGATAATATGCAACACGCAACAAAAAACCTTTTCGGCTGTAAACAAGAGCACGGGGCAATAACTGAGCTTCAAAGCTTAACAGACGAGGTAGACTGTATTTCCGAATAACAACGCTCATTTTCTCATATCGTGCTATGTACTTGTTAAAATGCCAGTAAGAAAGTGACGGATAAACCGCAAGTTTCGCCCAATGACTACCAAAGCCCAAGTTTATAGGAACAACCGTATTTCGTATTTTTGCATAGAATTTAATTGTCTGCTTTTTTCTCGTTTCATCCAAAGGAAGCTCAATATGAAATGTAAACTTCCTATATGCACTGATACCGAAAAATTTAGTTAATGAATATCGGTCATTATCTTTTAGTTCATATGTTTTATCGTTAAACTTTATAAAAAATTTAACGTTCAAACTATTTAGAATTTCTCTAAAAGAACCGTCTATCAGAATTTTTCCGTCGCTGTAGTCCATCACATTAATATTTACCCTTTGGGTATCAAGTGTGGCAAGGTGCACATTGTTTAGACTGATATAAGCCTCATGTAGTCCTTCAGACAACGTAAATGCCAATTCATTATCGCCGTACTTTATGGAGCAAAACATCTGCCCTATTTCGGCAACATAAACTAATGACGGATTCCTGTTTTTATTTAAGATAACATGATCCCTTACATGAAGCAGAACTTCTTTTGTAATATCAAAAAACTCCTGAAGTTCATCTTTAGTCATATTATTCTTATTGCGATTATTCATGTTTGACAAATATCGAGCCTGTACACAATACATCGAGAGAAATTGAATAAACTCAGGAATATGTCCGTTTTTCTGTACACTGTCATTTAATATCGGCAAAAGAAAATTCTCAAAGGATTTCGTATACCAATTCTTATCATTAGCAGGAACATGATACAAAAAGTCATCTTCTTGTGGCATAAAGTAGTAATATTCAGCTTTTTTAGCTGTAACATACCGAGGTTCTCTAAGCTGAAGCCTCATAGCAAAATCCATAGAAGCTTCATAACGCAAATCAGTATTAAATTTACCGTTTTTGATAGCTTCCCTGCGAAATAGTGCCGCATGAATAGTAGGATGAATAAACTGCGGCTCGTTTTTTAAATCAATAATTCTTGATTTATCAAATCTAAAAAAATTCAAAAGGTTTTTCTTTGCACGTTCAAATACCGGATTATTACAAAAAGCTTTTACTGCTGCAAAATTGGCTTCAGGGTGTTTATTAAGCGCACGTATGCAATCAGACAAAAAATTTGCACTGACTGTGTCGCCGCTACTCAAAAACGCAACAAATTCACCTGTTGAACGAACAACTCCTTCAGAATAGGCAACGGCTATATTGTCATCCTGATTATGCACAACAGCAATATTAGAATAAGAGCTTGATAAATTCTCAAGATTAAGAACATTGCCCATATTAACAACTACTATTTCCAAGTTGTTGTTTACATTTGTTTTAGATTGCTTATTTATGCTGTCAAGTGTCTTTATTAGTAATTTTTCATCGCCGTTAACAGTAATGATTATTGAAATTTTCTGATTACTCATAACTCAACGACAAACCTCCAATATATGTTCTTTTTTATATTAAAAAGTGTTATTTTTTATAATTATAACATATACCATTGTTTTTGCAAAGGCTTTGAACTTTTAAGAATTAAAACAAAACTTATTGTAATTAATTATAAGCACATAAAAAAGCGCTCTCAGTATATTTCGAAAGCGCTTAAAGGTTAAACTATTCAATTATAAAATCACTTTTTCCGCCATACGATATCCAACCCCAACTTCGGTAAAAATGTATTTAGGCTCAGCAGGGTTTGTTTCAAGCTTTCTGCGAATGTTTGCCATATTTACACGAAGGGTTTGATTTTCGTTTGTATACGGTCCCCAGATTTCTTTCATGATAAAAGCATGTGTAAGCACTTTCCCAACATGTTTAGAAAGAAGCATAATAATTTTATATTCAATCGGGGTAAAATGAATTTCTTTTTCCCCAATTTTTACAATTCTTTTTTCATAATCAATCTTAAGCTCTCCGACTGTAAACACTTGACTGCCTGATCTTGAATTATCGTTCCCTTGGGAATGCCTTAAAGCGTTACGTATTCTTGCAAGAAGTTCTGATGTTCCGAAAGGCTTAGTTATATAATCATCCGCGCCCAAATCGAGAGCCTCAACTTTTTCAATCTCATAGGCACGGGCAGATACAACAATAATCGGAATACTCGACCACTGCCTTAAATTTTTCAATACTTCAATTCCGTCGATATCGGGAAGTCCCAAATCAAGTAAAATCAAGTCAGGAACATGCGAAGTTGCAAGCAACACAGCTTCTTTTCCACTCTTAGTTGTTATTATATGATAGTCATTTGAAGTTAAGATTGTTGAAATAAAATTGCTGATTGCTTCTTCATCTTCAACAATTAATATTAGTGATTTGTTGGTCATTAAACCACCTGCTTACAATGGAAGTGAGAATCTAAATATTGCTCCACTGCCTGTTTTTTTGTTAGCTGCTTCAATTTTTCCGTTATGAGCTTCAATAATTGATTTGCAAATTGATAACCCGATACCTATTCCTCTTGAAGAATCCGGACCTTTCTTACTGCTCTTTACATAGCCGTCAAACAAATAAGGCAAGTCTTCATTAGCAATACCCTCACCGCTGTCAATAACCTCAAATAAAGCTTTGCGATTGCTTTTCTTAACGTTTATTTCTATAACACTATCATCGGGTGAGTGTTTAATAGCATTCTCAACTAAATTCATAATAACCTGCTCAATGAGAATCCCGTCCATTGGGACAATCAGGAGTTTATCTGGAACTTTTACAGATATGCTTCGCTCAGGGAATCTCTTGTGAATACGACTTACAGATTCAGAAATGATTTCCTCAACAGCCTCAGGTGTTTTTTTAACGTCTGCCGTACCCTCACTGATTCTTGTTACGGAAAGCAGATTTTCAACCATTCTTATCAGCCAACCGGAATCATCTTTAATATTGCTGATAAGTTTCTTGCGTGTTGCTTCGTCAAGTGTATCATCACTTTCCAAGATAGCGGAACTCGCACCTAAAATACCTGTAAGCGGAGTACGCAGATCGTGAGAAATTGCTCTTAGTAAATTGCTTCTCATTCGCTCTTTTTCAGATTCAACAATCATAAACCGTTGTTCGTCAGAAAGTGCTTGCCGCTCTAAAGCCATAGCGACTTGTGAGGCAATCAATTGCAAAAAGAATCTGCTGTTTTGACTTAAACGACCTTTTTCGCATGAAATACCAAGAACACCTAAAGATTTACCACCTGAAATTACAGGCATATAAAATGCACCTGCACCCATCAATGTGTCGGTTCCTGTACCTGCCTGCTTTTGGTTCATAAATGCCCAGTTGGCAACGGCCTTCTCGTCTTGCTTTTTCAAAAATGCCGCATTTTCTTTTGGTGCCTGAAGTATATGACCATCGTCTGTTTCGGGGTTTGTATAGAAAATCACAGAACGGTTAAACAGCTTTATGATATTCTCATTTGTAAGCTTAATAATATTTTCAAGTCCTCTTGTTGCAAGAAGCTTTTTGCTGATTTCATAAAGAGTTTCGGTTCGTTGTTCACGTTTTACCGCCAACTTTGCCTGTGTTTTGATTCGTGCTGTCAAAGTGCTCGTAACAAGAGCAACCAAAAGCATAATAAGGAAAGTTAAGGGATATCCTGGTGCAATCTTAGAAAATGTTATGTTTGGTCCTGCAAAGATAAAATAATACGTCAAAACGCTTAAAACAGATGAAACTATTCCGTAAATATGGCCTTTAGTCATTCTAGACACAAGCAATACCGACAAAATATATACCATAATTAAGTTTTGATCGCCAATCTGAATAGCTCTTAGTTCATATGAAATACCTGTTGCAAGGATTAAAAATAAAATTGTCTTGAATGAATCTGACCAAGAAAAATAGATGTTTTTATCAGATAATTTTCTTCTTAGCCCGAAACCTGAAGCTGCATTTTTTTTGTAATTAGGAATAATATGAATTTCAATGTTTGGTAAAAGACCAATCAGCTGATCTTCCAAATCCTCTTTGAAAAGCTTTTTATGCTGGCTTTTTCCAATAACGATATTTGTTATTCCTGAAAGCTTTGCATATTCGGCAATAACCACGGCAACATCGACACCGCTGAGAGTAACGATTTCTGCACCTAATTTTTCTGCCAGCTCAATATTACTTCTTTTTGTTTTCTTTTCTTCTTCCGTCAAACTGTCGGGATCTTGACTCTCAACATAAACGGCTGCCCATGGAATATAAAACGCTTCTGCCATTCTGGCTGCCCAGCGAATACACTTAGCGGAAGACGGAGAATGGCTTACGCAAACAAGAAGTTTTGAATTCGCCATCTTTTCCGACATATGCCTAACAGTTTGATTCTCATGACTGATTCTGTCAGCAGCTTTGCGCATTGCAATTTCACGCAATAATCTAAGGTTTTCTTTTGTGAAGAAGTTGTTCATTGCCGTTCTGGCACGTTCTGGACGATAAATTTTCCCTTCTTCAAAACGACGAAGAAGCTCATCAGGTTCGATATCAATAATTTTAACTTTATCTGCACGATCAAAAATATAATCAGGTACGGTTTCATGCACCGTAATTTTAGTAATATCGCCTACAACGTTATTCAAGCTTTCAATATGCTGTACGTTAACGGTAGTATAAACGTCAATTCCGGCGTTAAGTAATTCTTCGATATCCTGATATCTTTTTTTATTGCGAACGCCTTCTGCATTGGAATGGGCAAGTTCATCAACAAGAATTAACTCGGGCTTGCGTTTTAACGCAGCGTCCAAGTCAAATTCTTTTAGTTCAATATTTTTATATATTACATTTTTGGGAGGTAATGATGGCAATCCCTCAAGGAGATTTAATGTTTCCGGACGAGTATGCGGTTCCACGTAACCGACCAAAACATCTATACCGTTTTTTAATTGTTCTTGCGCATCATCGAGCATGGCATAGGTTTTACCTACACCGGCCGCATAGCCGAAAAAAATCTTCAGCTTTCCTCTTGTTTTGTGCGTATCTTTAATATTATCCAGCAATACATCGGGATTAGGACGTTTCTCTGTTTCATTCAGATTACTCATTCAATCACCACCATGTATTTATCTTATCACTTTTCGGCGCAATCTTCAATCCTAAATTAATCCGTCAAGCGCTAAGTTTACTTGTAGTACGTTTACTGCAGGTTCACCGATAAATCCAAGGAATCTTCCTGTAGTATATTTACTGATTACACTTCTTACCGCATCTTCGCTCATATTTCTAGCTTTTGCAATTCGAGCGACCTGATATTCCGCCGCTTCAGGTGAAATATTCGGGTCTACACCGCTTCCTGAAGCAGTTAATAAATCAGTTGGTATATCCGCTTTATTACTTGGATCAAAACTATGCCACCATTCTATACGCTGCTGTACAAGTTTTTTCTGTTCATCAGATGTCGGAGAAAGATTGCTAACAGTCATCGGTCTTCCGATAAGATACTGCTGTTTTGTAAATTCTTGTTCAATCAGCTTTGATCCGTAATCTTTTTTGGTTCCGTCTTTAAGCGTTACTGTTATGATACTGCCGTTTGCTTGATGAGGAAATATTAGTTGAGCAATTCCCGTCACCAAACCGGTATAAACAATACCGCAAATTACAGTCATTACAAGTAAACATATCAGAGCTGGACGAAATTGTTTTATTATTTTACTCATTTTATTCACCTCACGCCACAGACAGTCAGTAACATATCTATCAGTTTAATTACGATAAACGGAGATATAATTCCGCCAAGTCCATAAATAAGCAGGTTTCTGGAAAGAAGCTTTCCTGCAGGAAGTTCACGATATTTTACACCTTTTAAAGCAAGAGGAATCAATGCGACAATAATAAGCGCATTGTAAATAATTGCTGATAAAATAGCTGTTGTCGAATTTGTAAGATGCATAATATTCAACACGCTTAATTGTGGGAAAATTCCAAAGAACAAAACTGGAATAATCGCAAAATATTTTGCAACATCGTTTGCAACACTGAATGTTGTAAGCGAACCTCTTGTCATTAAAAGCTGTTTGCCTATTCTAACAACATCAATAAGCTTTGTCGGGTTTGAATCCAAATCGACCATATTTCCTGCTTCTTTTGCCGCCTGTGTACCTGAGTTCATAGCAACCGCAACATCGGCCTGTGCAAGAGCAGGAGCATCGTTTGTTCCGTCGCCTGTCATGGCAACCAAATGACCCTTAGTCTGATAATCTCTAATAAGCGTTAGCTTTGCCTCAGGAGTTGCTTCAGCCAAAAAATCATCAACTCCTGCTTCTGCTGCAATTGCAGCGGCTGTCATCGGGTTATCGCCTGTAATCATAATTGTCTTTATGCCCATTTTACGCAAATCTTCAAAACGTTCTTTAACACCGTTTTTCACAATATCCTTTAAGTAGACAACGCCTAAAACTTTATCGTTTTGTGCAACAACAAGAGGCGTTCCGCCAAGACCGGCAACTCTTTTAACGATCTGGTCGCATTCTTCTGGGTATTCCCCGCCCTTATTTGTTACATATTCTTTAATTGTTTCGGCGGCGCCTTTTCTGATTTCATTACCCTGAAAATCAATACCGCTCATTCTTGTTTTTGCTGAAAACTCTATAAAATTCGCATTCAACTTTGACATATCTCTGCCGCGAATTCCGAATTTTTCCTTAGCAAGGATAACAATGCTTCTTCCTTCGGCAGTTTCATCGGCAATGGAAGCCAGCTGAGCTGCGTTGGCGAGCTCATTTTCTCCGACGCCCTTTACAGGTAAAAATTCGCTTGCCTGACGGTTGCCGAGTGTGATTGTTCCAGTTTTATCGAGAAGCAGTACGTCAACATCTCCCGCGGCTTCAATAGCACGGCCGCTCATTGCAAGCACATTGGCTTGATTTAATCGGCTCATACCGGCGATACCGATAGAAGATAGCAACGCTCCGATAGTTGTAGGTGCAAGACAAACAAGCAATGCAATAACATTTGTTATTGAAATTGCAGAACCTTGACCTACTTGTCTGCTGACAAAGTTTGAAAATGGCATCAATGTACCTGTTACAACAAGGAAAATGATTGTCAGCGTTACAAGCAAAATTTGTAAAGCAATTTCATTCGGGGTCTTCTTTCTTGATGCGCCTTCAACCATGGCAATCATTTTATCAAGGAAGCTTTCGCCTGCCTCGGCAGTAATTTTAATAATCAAAGAGTCAGAAACAAGTACGGTACCTCCAGTAACGGCGCTTCTGTCACCGCCCGATTCACGGATAACGGGAGCAGATTCACCTGTGATAGCACTTTCATCAACGGATGCAGCACCCTCAATGACTTCGCCGTCCATCGGTATTTGCTCTCCTGCTACTACATGAACAATATCACCCTTTTTCAAGGTGTTTGAAAGCACCTCAGTGTAATCTTCAATATTTGTAGCTGATTTTAACTTTCTTGCCTTTATATCTTTCTTTGCGCTTCGCAGACTGTCAGCTTGTGCACGTCCGCGGCTTTCTGCAATTGCCTCGGCAAAGTTGGCAAATAATACTGTAAACCACAAAATAAGCGCAATTGTAAGTGTATATATTGTATTTTCATCTTTTAATCCGCCAAATGAAAGAAAGAAAAGAATCGTTGTCAATACCGCTCCAATATAAACCACAAGCATTACGGGATTTTTTATTTGAATACGAGGCGATAATTTTACGAAAGATTGCTTTACAGCATCGGCAAACTTATTGTTATTTGTTGTTTTCATAATTATATACCTCTATGCGTAAAGTAATCTGCTATTGGGCCAAGAGCCAAAGCAGGCAAAAAGCTAAGAGCACCGACAATTAAAACTACTCCGATAAGCAGCATAACAAACATTGTATTGCTAGTTGAAAGAGTACCTTCACCTGCTGCAACAAATTTCTTGTTAGCAAGGTTGCCTGCAAGGAAGATAACAGCAGACATCGGAACAAACCGAACAGCAAGCATAATAATTCCGCCGATAATATTAGTAAACGGATTATTCGCATTGTAACCTGCAAATGCACTGCCGTTGTTATTTGCCAATGATGAAAATGCATAAAGCACTTCCGAAAATCCGTGAGCACCTTTATTTGTAAGCCAAGTTGTTACTCCCGGCATCATTACAGCAGTTGCTGTACCGAGAAGAGTTAACAACAGTGGCATCAAAATAACCACGCAAACCATTTTCATATCGAAAGGTTCAACCTTTTTCCCAAGGTATTCAGGCGTTCGCCCAACCATAAGACCTGCAATAAACACTGTAAGAATAACAAATCCTATCATGCCGTACAAGCCGCTTCCGACGCCGCCGAAAACAATTTCGCCAAGTTGCATCAAGAACATAAGCATCATTCCGCCGATAGACGTAAAGCTGTCATGAGAGGCATTCACCGAACCGTTTGATGCTGCGGTTGTGGCTGTTCCCCAAAATGAGGATGAACCTACACCGTTTATAACTTCCTTGCCTTCCATGTTACCTGCAACAGTTGCTCCTGCAAAGTGAGGAGCCAAATTTTGCTCACTGAAAGTTACAACAGATAAAGCAATAACAAACAAAATAAGCATTGCTGCTAAAATAGCACGACCTTGTTTGCTGTTTTTAACAGCTTTTCCGAATGTAATACAAAGCGATGCTGGGATAAGCAAAATACAAAGCAATTGAATTAAATTTGAAAAGGATGTCGGATTCTCAAGAGGGAAAGCAGAGTTTGCCCCGAAAAATCCTCCGCCGTTAGTACCTATTTGCTTAATCGCAATCTGGCTTGCGGCAGGACCGAGAGGAATCGTCTGCGAGATTCCACTTTGAAGCGTTGAAACGCTTTTATACGGTGAAAGAGTCTGCACTACACCTTGAGAAATTAATATTACGGAAACAATAAGAGAAAGCGGTATAAGCACATAAAGAGTGATTCTTGTTAAATCTACCCAGAAGTTACCTAAAGTCTTTTTTTGGGTTAAGATAAATCCTCTTATTAATACAAATAAAACAGCGATTCCAACTGCGGCAGAAACGAAGTTTTGAACCGTAAGACCCATAGATTGAGTTATATATGATAATGTTGATTCTCCTGCATACGCCTGCCAGTTCGTATTTGAAACAAAGCTTGCCGCCGTATTGAACGCTAAATCCCAGCTCGGTGCTTTCATTCCTTGCGGATTGAAAGGCAAAAAGCCTTGAAGCATTTGAATAAGCCACAATAATAATACACCAAAACCGCTGAACACAAGAATTGAAAGAATATATGTTATCGCGTTCATTTCTTCGCCGCATTTTATTCCCATGACTTTATATATACCTTTTTCGACCGGTGAAAGAACTTTGGTTAAAAATACTTTTTGCCCGCTCATAATCTTATAAATATATATTCCGAGAGGAACAGCCAGCAAAATAAGCAAGCCTATTATAAAAACATCTTGCAAAACAATATTACTCATAATTTATCACCTCGAAACAAGATATAAATAAGATAAATCAGCAATGCAAAACCGATTATTCCCAATATCCACAAAATTACGCTCAATTTTATTCAGCTCCTTAATACTCTTGTTGCCCTTATTATAACAGTTTATGTATAAAATTATCGTTTAGAAATTGTTTACAAGTGTTAAGATTTTGTTAAGAAAAGTGCTAATATTTGCCTGAACGATAAAATACATAAAGAAAAACGGCGATTTCCTACTGAAAATTGCCGTTTTTTTCTTTTTCTCAACATAAAAATAAGAACAATTATATTAATTAAATCCTAAAAAGTTACGAAAATATAAATTTTATATAAACAAAGACATATCAGATTCTTCCGCATGCGAGAGCATTGCAGCAGCTCCTCCGATTTTTACACCGTCAGTTAATTCTTCGAGTTTTATTCCCATTACGTCCATGCTCATAGAACATGCAATGAGCTCAACTCCGTTTGCTTTCGCCATGTTAATAAGATCTTCAAGGCTGTCTACGTTTTTGTTTTTCATAACACCACGAATCATCTTTCCGCCGATTCCACCCATATTCATTTTGGAAAGCTTTAGCTTTTCCGAGCCTCTCGGCATCATCATTCCGAACATACGTGAAATAATGTCTTTCTTAACTTTAACTTTTTTTGGTTTTCTTAAAATATTAAGACCCCAGAACGTAAAGAACATGCTTACTTTGCGTCCCATTGCAGCCGCTGCATTAGCCATTATAAATGAAGCGATTGCTTTGTCAAGGTCTCCCGAAAATACAATAAAGTTTTTACCGTTGTTTGTATTTTCAGAATTTGTCGGCTGCTGCTCGTTATTTTTTTTAATTTGTGCAACAGATATCCCCTTTTCAGACTTCATTCCTAGAAATTCATTGCCTGTTCTTCTACAAAAGCCTTCAATATCGCTCGCAAAAGCAGGATCAGTAGTTGAAATTTCGATTACTTGCCCCTCCTGCGCTTCTTTCAGTGCAGCAGAGAGCTTAACAATCGGCCCGGGGCATTGCAGTCCGCATGCGTCTAAGTTTATCATTTGCATATTCGTTTCCTCTTTTTCAATTCGCTGGGTTTCGGGGTTTACCGTAACATTTTGCTTTGGCAAACTTATTTTTCCGAAAATGGTGTTATAAAGCCGATAACCGCCACTTAAATTATAAACATCAAAACCGTTTTGAGACAGAATCCTTGCGGCAACATAACCCCTAAGCCCGATTTGACATGTTATATATACTTTTTTACTTTTGTCAAGCTCATCTAATCTTTTACGCAAATCATCAAGCGGAATGTTTATAAACCCGTCAATATGCCCGTTTTCGTATTCAACAGCTGTTCTCGTGTCAAGCAAAATAACACTTCCGTCTGTGGGCAAATCAGCGATATCATGCCAATGGAAGTTTTTAACCTTGCCTGTAATTGTGTTTTCAATTACATAACCTGCCATATTGACAGGGTCTTTTGCTGAGGAATACGGCGGAGCATAACAAAGCTCGAGTTTTGTTAAATCAAAAGCTGTCATACCTGCACGAATTGCCGTTGCAAATACGTCGCAACGCTTGTCTACACCGTCAAAGCCGACTATTTCCGCACCGAGTATCTTTCCGCTGTCTTTATCAAAAATAGTTTTAATCGACATATTTACAGCCCCTGGATAATATCCCGCATGACTAGCCGAATAGGTATGAATTTTATCGTAATTAAGATTTAATTGTTTTGCAATTTTCTCGTTAATTCCAGTAGATGCAACTGTTAAGTCGAATACCTTAACGATCGATGACCCTTGAGTTCCCATATATTTTGAATTTAAGCCGCAAATATTATCGGCGGCTATTCTGCCCATTTTATTTGCAGGCCCCGCAAGCGGAATATATCCCTTTTGATTTGTTACAAAATCAGTTATCTCAACAGCATCGCCAACGGCAAAAATGTCAGTGTCTGAAGTCTGCATCGCTTCGTTTACAATTATTGCTCCACGCTGATTAACCTCTAATCCTGATTCTTTTGCAAGTTTACTTTCAGGAGTAACGCCTACTGCCATAATTACCATGTCTGTTTCTACGTCACCGCTGCTTGTTTTAACGAGCAGTCTTTTTTCTTTTTTAGAAATCGACTGCACAGCGCTGCCAAGCATAAGTTCAATGCCTTTTTGTCTGATATGATTATGAACTTCGCAAGCTATATCATAATCAACAGGTGCGATAACCTGATCTAAAAGTTCAACAATGCTAACAGAAACTCCTGCATCATACAAATTTTCTGCCATTTCAATACCGATAAATCCGCCGCCGACGACAACCGCATGCTTGGGTTTTGCGGTATTTACAAAATCCTTTATTTTGTAAGTATCAGGAATATTACGCAATGTGAATACTCTTTCTGAATCTATACCGTCAATTTTCGGCTTAACAGGTTCAGCACCTGGAGATAAAATCAGTTTATCGTAATTTTCTGTATATTCCTCGCCTGTTTTTACGTTTTTTACGGTGACTTTGTGATTTTCACGGTCTATTGCTATAACCTCTTGGCTGACACGAACGTCAACATTAAATCTTGCATTAAAGCTTTGAGGAGTTTGCAAAGTCAGCGCAGATTTATCCTTTATAACTCCTCCGATATAATACGGCAAACCACAATTAGCAAAAGAAATATATTCGCCTCTCTCAAACATAATGATTTGTGCATGCTCATCAAGTCTGCGAAGCCTTGCTGCTGCCGAAGCACCGCCCGCAACGCCACCGACAATCAATATTTTACTCATTTTAAGTCCTCCCCATCACAATAATATTTCTTCAACACATGAATGATCTCTTCAACACGATGATCAACAATAAAATAAGTTACGGTTAATCCTGTTTTCTTATAATCTAAAATTTCATGTGCTCTCAAAAGTGCCAGATGTTGTGATAATGCAGACTGACTAATTTGAGGCACTTTTTCAAGAAGCTTGTTTACCGACATAGGTCCGTCCATAAGAGCACAGAATATCATTAGCCTATATCTGTTCGCAAGCAGTTTTAAAAGCTCTGCAAGTTGTTTTGCTTTTTCCTCCATTATTATTACCATCCAATTCAATTTTACTATATTAGTATATGCTAATATTATAATATAATTACTTTTTTGTCAAGAAATTAAATAATTCCGAATCAGACAAACAAACCGCCTAAACATTAAGTTTAAGCGGTTTGCTTTTAATTATTAATTATTTGCTTGAAAGACTGTCTGTATAAGATTTTAAATCATATAAAGAACCTTGCATATTCATATTCGGGGCGCCTGCAAGAGCTGTATTTACATCTGATGTTTCACTGCTTGAAGAAGAAGAACTGTTTCCGTATTTGCTTGATGAAACTTTTTTTCCGTTCTTTTCGACCCAGCTAATGATATCACTTCCTGAACTTCCGCCGCCCTGACCGCCTGTCATAACATATCTTATCTCTCCGCTTGCAACAAGCTTTTTGAACTCTGCAAGAGTAATAATATTATCGCTGCCTAAGAATCCGCCGAGTGACATAACAGGCTGCCCTGTTTTTATAATAATATCTGCTGCTGAGTTCGAATTTTGCACAACAAGCAAATATTTTTGTTTTGATGTTTTATTCTTAAGCAAAAAGCTTACTAAGGAGTCCGATGTAGATTGACTTGACAAACCACCCATACTGCTTTGAGAATCACCTGACAGCAACTCAAGTCCTGCTGCTGGGAAAGAACCGTTTAACGGAACAAACAGTACAGCAGTACTGCCTGCTAACGGAACCAAACACATACCTGCGATTACCGCTGCACAACAAGCTTTTTTTAGTCGTTCGCTGTTATTAATTAACAGCATTGCAATTAAGCCGCCAAAACTGAGAATAAAGAAAACAATTGTTAAAACTGTGATTATTGTGCTGCCTCTGAAATAAATCAGCATCAAAAGCTCTATCATAGAATTTATAAGCATTGCAATTGGCAAGAACCATTGTTTATAACCTTTTTCTTTCATCATATCCCACATGGATTTTAAACCAATTCCCGAAAGTGCTGCAATCGGAGGTGCAAGCATTGTCAGGTAATATGAATGGAACGTACCTGTGGTAAAGCTGAAAAATAAGAATACCGGAAGAAGCCACATAAACCACATAACCAGCGCCCGTTTTTTAGGCGTATCCAGTTTAAAATTAAGCTTTTCTTTAATAGCAGCTGCAATAAAGCCTAAAAATGAAAGCACTAAAAACCAAACAATTTGATCGGACAGAATATTTTTCATAAATAATCTGTTGAATCCAGCACTTATTTGAGCTCCAAATGTTCCTGAAAGTTGTGATGAGCCTTGGCCGTTTTGACCACCTTGGCCACCTGGACCGCCTTGATTGCCTTGACCGCCGGGACCTCCCTGACTGTTTTGCCCGTCAAAGCCACCCGCTCCTCCATTACTGTTTGAGTTATCAGAACTGCTTTGTCCGTTTGCACTGTCATTTTGCATTTGTCCGCTAGGAGGAGTTTGCATTCCGCCGCTTTGCCCGTTTGGAGGTGTTTGCATTCCTCCGCCCTGACCCCCTTGACCTCCCTGACCATTTTGTCCGCCCGAAGTCGTACCTGAATTGCCAGTAAGTCTTTCTATGCCGTTATGACCTAAAATAAGCTCAATTTCCGAGTTATTTGTGCTGCTGTCAACATAAGGGCGTTGAGATGACGGAACAAGATCTACTATGGTTGCCCATGAAAATGAGATTACAACTAAAACTACGGTAGCAACAACAAAATTGATAATACGCTTTTTCAATGTAAATGTTGTTGTTAACAGGAAAGTAACATAAACAGCAGGTAAAATCATATACGCCTGTAACTGCTTAACATTAAATCCGAGTCCAACCATTACAAATGCAAGTAATAACCACTTAGTTTTGCCTTTATCACATGCAAGAGTAAGAAAATAGCATGCTAAAAGCAAAAACAAAAGTAAAATATTATCTACGCTGTTATTACGTGCCACTGCTACAAATACAGGTGTAATTGCAAGAATGAATGATGAAATAAGACCTGCTGTGCTGCCAAAAGAACGCTTTACAATAAAGTAAATTAATATTACACAGCCGATTGAAGCTAAAATCTGGGGCAACATAATGCCAAATGAATTTACTCCGAATATTTTTGCACTTATTGCCTGAAACCAAAAGCCCAAAGGCGGTTTATCAATCGTTACAAAGCCTGACGGATCAAATGATACGAAGAAAAAATTATGCCACGATTGCGTCATGCTCTTAATAGCAGCTGCATAATATGAGTTTGCCGTACCCTCCAATCCGATGTTTACAAAGCCAAGTATTGCTGACAAAATTGCTATTGCGGTTAGGAAAACCGTGTTTAAATTCTTTTTTATCAGTTTCACTTTTAACACCCTTTCGATTGTTTTGAATCATCTTAACCTACAAATGTGAATTTCATCTGTACAGACTCTGTTTAATCACTGAATATTTTGGCTTAAATTCCCTCAAAATGTGACAAACACTTAAAACTTTTATGTTCCACAACAAAAAGCAAGCCAATAGCATAAAGCCATGGTCTTGCTTATGTTTTTTTATTTCTTATAAATTTTCTGATTGTTATTCAATGAAATGCAGCTAAATCCGCAACAACCATTCAGCTATACATTCCATTTTGAGACATATAGTTGTATAATTGTTCGCCGTGTTGCTGCTCTTCTTTTTGTATATGATTTAGTACATTTCTTATATTTGTATCTTTAAACTCAAATACACTGGTATTATATAAGGACGATGCATGTTTTTCGGTCGCCAAAAGGTCAGTGCAAAGATAACTGTCTTTTTGTTTATTTGGATCTGAAGAATCCGTATTATAAGTCGGAGTAAAATTCAGCTGAACTGTTTTATTTTCTCCTGACTGCATGGAAGGAACCGTTCCTCCCATAATTTGATTAATCGTATCCAAATGCTGCTGTTCTGTTTGACCTATTTGCGAAAACAAATTTTTTAGCTGTTCATCATTTGCGTCAGAAGAATACTTCTTGTATTTTTCCACGCATGTCTGCTCCTGACCTTTTAAATCATTCAGGAACGAAGTTTCTTTTTGTGTTAATTGCATTTTAATCACCTCAACAGTAGTATGTATGATTTAGCAAATATTATTCTATATATTACTAAAATTACGAAAACAATTGAGCTGAACAAAGAGCAATACTTACATTAAGACCTTAGTTGCATTAATTCTTTCAAGAGTTTAAACATTTTTTTATTAGATATTATGCATTTTGCCTTACATTTTGTATTATTTAAGCTATCATTTTTCTTTTATGAATTTACAACAAATAAAAAAAATCACCAAACTCCCTTGCATACAACATGTTCAGTAATTGCAACTAATAATGTAGTAATAATATTTGCAACTGCAATAAAAAGCACTAACTTTTTTCTACTGAGCACATCTTTTCGCAAAAAGAAATATACTATCGGAATTTCAACAAATAATGTCATAATAAGATATCTCAAAGTGATAATATAGCTCGGTCCCTCATTAAAAACCATATTTACAACTTCATTTATAGGATCTCCAAAGTTAACTGGAGTATCACCAATTAACACAACAAAAACATAGGGAAATATAAATGAAAAAATATTTGAAACACATACAACACAAAAAACCTTAAAAGCTTTCTTTGCAGGGTTAATAACAGAGCCGAATTTTGCAATAATAAATGTCTCGATTGCTATTGTAAAAACAACTGCAAACGGCAGCACATACAAAGGGCTAGTTGTTAGCCAATGCCAAGAAGAATCTGCATAAACGGTTGTTTGAAATAAAAAGACAAATAAAAGTGCCATTAAAAATACAGAAATATTTTTATATTTCATTGTTAAAACCTCACATTACTTATACATATTTTTTCCTCAACAAGAACTGCTTAATCATTTTATTTCTTGTTCAAGCTCATTAAATTCGGGAGCATCAAAAAACTCTGCCAATGTAATTTCAAGCCCGTCGCAAAGTTTTTTTATTGTGATTATTTTTGGATTGTTACTTTTCTTATAAAATATATTCTTTAAAGATGATGGCGGAACTGCTGAAATATTTGCTAATTTATTAATTGTTAACCCACGTTGATCACATAATACCAGAAAACGATTTCGAATTGCAGAAACTAAATCCATAATATTTTCCCCTCTGGTTTTTCACAAATTATACCATATACATTAAAACAAGCCAATAGAAAAACCTATTGGCTTGCTTTAAAAATCAACTGGCCCGCCCGGAGGGACTTGAACCCCCGACCTCCAGAATCGGAATCTGTTGCGATATCCAGCTTCGCTACGGGCGGATATATTTCAATATAATAATTATATAACAAAAAAACTTCATTATAAAAGAAAAAGAGATGTTAAAACGGAGGAGATATTCTCCTCCGTTAAATAACACTTAATTATTCGTCTTCTTTTTCTTCGACTGTATCTTTAGCTTTCTTAGCCGTTGCCGGCTTTTCAGCTGTTTTCTTAGTTGTCGTTTTAGCAGAAGACTTTGCTGCCGGTTTCTCAGCCTTTTCAGCTGTCTTTTTGGCAGTTGTTTTTGCAGGTGCTTTCTCTGCTGTTTTCTTAGCAGGAGCTTTTTCTGCTGCCTTCTTTGTAGTTGTTTTTGCTTTTGCTTTTTTATCGGTATCGACCTTTTCAGGCTCTTTCATATCAATGATTTCAATGATTGCCATCTCAGCAGCATCACCTCGACGCGGACCTAACTTTGTAATTCTTGTGTATCCGCTGTTTCTGCCACTGCACTTAGGTGCAATTTCATTGAACAGTTTATAAACAACTTCTTCCTTTGTAATAAAGGACATTGCTAAACGTTTGTGATGGAGGGTGTTCTCCTTACCCAAGGTAATCATCTTCTCTGTCAGGGAAGCGACTTCCTTT
>JAUZPX010000139.1 GCA_030705695.1 Bacillota bacterium | reverse complement strand
GGCTCGAACCTGTGACCCCCTGCTTGTAAGGCAGGTGCTCTCCCAGCTGAGCTATGCTCCCAGGGTTATCGCTTTTGTAGCGACGAGTAATATAATACAATAAACCAATTTGAAAGTCAAGGGCTTTTTCAAAATTTGTCGCTTATTTTGTTAAGTATGCAATGATAAATTTTTATTTTCACAAAAAGAGCAATATTTATCTTTTTTAATAACGGTTTTTTATTAATTATCTTTTGGCTCGTTATCATTTTCTTTTGAAAGTACTTGATCTTGTTTTTGTTTCAAAATTGGATCCAGTATTTCTTTAAAAGCACCGTAAACCCCAACAAACAATCCAAAAATAATAAGAATAACAAAGAAAGAATACGAAAAGGATAAACCCCAGCGGCCCACATAACTTAAAGGAGAATCAGTTGAACCGCCATGGTTTAAATATACACATGCCAACAAAATAGATGAAAACCCGATAATCCCACCTAATAACATTGCCGACCCAATAATTACCTTTTTCAAACAATATCATCCTTTCAAAATCTTACATAATTTCGACACGATGCACAACTAACCAACATTTACTTTACAATACAAAAAACAACATTAAATGTCAATGATATTCACGATAATTATTGAATTATTTTTTCAATAATATAATCTCTTCAAGCTCTTCTTTTGTAAAACAATAGTTTTTATTGCAAAAATGGCATTTTGCCTCAGCAACACCTTTTTCATCAGCCAATGAACGAATATCGTCATCAGGTAACATGATTATTGAGCGAATTACTTTTTCCTTGCTGCAAGTACAAACATAATTAATTTCGGTTTCGTCTAATACTTCAACTTCAAAGCCTTTTAGTGCGGTATCGCAGATTTCTTTAATGCTCATACCTTTTGCAAGCATAGTGGTAACCGGCTCAAGTTCATTAATGTTTTCCTCGAGTTTGCTGATTTCTTCATCTGTTGCGCCTGGCAATACTTGAATAAGCAACCCTCCCGACAGCAACACTTCGCCGTCGTTTTTATCAAGTAAAACACCAAGTGCGCAAACCGTGGGAATCTGTTCGCTTTTGGCAAAATATTCGGTAATATCCTCGGCAATTTCACCACTAACAAGCTCAATTTGACCTAAATACGGATCGCCGCTGCCCAAATCTCGCATAACGTTTAAAACGCCGTTCTTTCCAACTGCATCTCCGACATTAATCTTACCGTTTTCATAATAAATTGTTTTACAATCCGGATTCTCTACATATCCTCGGCAATTCCCATGGCTGTCAGATACAGCTATCACAGCGCCAAGCGGACCGTCTCCGCAAACACGCAAAGTAACAGAGGCATCGGATTGTTTTAAAAGTGACCCCATCATTGAAGCCGCCGTAATAAGGCGTCCCAGTGCCGCAGTTGCGCAGGGTGATGTGCAATGAAGTTTTTTTGCCGTATGAACAATATCGGAGGAATCTATAGCAAAAGCCATAATTCCTCCGTCAGTTGTAATGCATCGAATAATTTTATCCATAATAATTCTCCGTAATTTTTAAGGTTTCTTAGCAATATAAAATATCTTTTGCGATTCTGCATTTGGCGGATTAAATGTCATATCCTCAAAGCAATCCACAAAATCAAGCCCTGCATTTTTTAGCATTTCTTTTATTTCACCGTCTGAATATGCTGTCTCGCAGAAGTTCTCGCTTGTTCGCTTATATATATCTTTGATTTTTTCAAAAAAGTCAAGCTGAATACTTACAGTCCGTCCGTCTTTTAAAAGCTCGTTCTGCCAAACGCAAAATACATTGTCTGTCTCGAGAATAAAATTGTTGTTACATAAAATATTCCTATGTTTATACTCAGAGTTAACGTCAAAGAGGAAATATCCGCCTGGATTCATAAAAAGCGAAACACGCTTAAAAGTTTCTTGGACATCTGCTTGCTTTGTTAGATGATTAATACTGTCTAATGTACAAATGCAGGTATCGATAGTTCCGTAAAGATCAATATTCTGCATTTTTTGGCAAAGAAAGAGAATTTGCATTTCATCCTCCGCCGCCTTTTGCTGAGCCTTTGAAAGCATTTCAGGTGAAGCATCAATCCCGTAAATATCAATACCTTTTTTTGCGAGTTCCACAGTTAAACTTCCTGAACCGCAAGCAAGATCAAGCGTCAGCCCAAAATCGTGATCGACGTTTTTTAAAATTGCCGCTATATATTCACATCGTTTATTATATTCGGCATTTTGCATCAATTCGTCGTAATAATCGGCAAAATTGAAATATGTTCTCATTTATCTTCGCCTTTATTGTCAATACGGCTAAACACAAGATCATAACCGTCGCAGCCGTAAATAAGCGAACGATTAACTCGGCTGATGGTTGCCGTGCTTGCTCCTGTTTTTTGAACAATATCACTGTAAACACATTTCTCCCTGAGCATTTTTGCTACGGATAAACGCTGAGACATAGCTTTGATCTCAGGAACCGTACAAAGATCCTCAAAAAAGTTATAGCATTCCTCAGGTGTTTCCAAAGCAAGTATTGCTGAAAACAATAAATCAACGCTCTCGTCTTTAATTTTTGTATTCATATGAGGTACCCCTTTTTAAATTTACAATTGTTTTATTTATAACATACACTTTAATGTTGTAAAGCTTCAGCTCGTTACGTCATTAAAATTTTATCATATGAAATTATAAAAGTAAATGAAATTACTATTAATTTAGTATGTACAAAAAAATGCGCATCCCACAAATCCTGTTTGGGATGCGCAAAAAACACGTATATTTTATTCTTCTATCTGCATACCCAGAAAAGCGGAAGCAGATTGTGCAAGCTTGATTTCTGCTTCGGTAGGTACAGAAGCCTGTTCATCATACAGCATAATAACGCTGCCTGCGACATCACCCGCAGAAATAATAGGATACATAATAGCCGCTCCGTGATTTATACCTTCAACGGGCTGAATTTCTCCAATATCACCTGCAAGAGCCGAGAAACTTCGGCGTGTTTTCATTAACTCTTCAATTATCGGTGTGATTCGGCGTTTAAGGTATTCTTGTTTTGAAACACCTGCCACTGCTATAATATTGTCTCTGTCACTTACTAATATCGGCAACCCAGAAACATTGGCAATAACTTCTACATATTTATCAATAAATTCCGATAATTCACCGATCGGTGAATATTTTTTAAAAATAACTTCCCCTTCTGAACCTGTATAGATTTCAAGCAAGTCGCCCTCATGCACTCTCAGTGTTTCTCGTATTTCTTTTGGGATAACGACTCTGCCAAGATCGTCAATTCTTCTAACAATTCCGGTTGCTTTCATATGGTCCTCCATAACAATCTGTAACGAATATGAAATGTTTGGAATTCCATCTCGTTACGTTAATGGAATTTTATCATATATAATTTGAAATTAATGAAGAATGAGCAGTAAATTCTCATGTACATAAAAAGCGCGCACCCCTCAAGTCCAGTTTGGGATGCGCTAATAAAACATATTTTATTCTTCCATCTGCTTTCCTAAAAAAGCGGAAGCAGATTGTGCAAGTTTAATTTCAGCTTCGGTAGGTACGGAAGCCTGCTCATCATACAGCATAATAACACTGCCTGTAACATCACCTGAAGAAATAATTGGATACATAATCGCTGCTCCGTGGTCTATGCCTTCAACGGGCTGAATTTCTCCCATATCTCCCGCATGAGCAGAGAAACTTCGGCGTGTCTCCATAAGCTCTTCAATTACCGGTGTAATTCGGCGCTCAAGGTACTCACGTTTTGAAACGCCTGCTGCTGCGATAATGTGGTCTCTATCACTGATTAATGTCGGAAGTCCAGAGACACGTGCAATAACTTCTGCATATTGTCCCGCAAAATTCGACAATTCCCCAACCGGTGAATACTTCTTAAAAATAACTTCGCCATCGGAATCTGTATAAATTTCAAGAGGGTCTCCCTCACGAATTCTCAGAGTACGGCGAATCTCTTTTGGAATTACGACCCTTCCGAGGTCATCAATTCTTCTAACAATTCCAGTTGCTT
>JAUZPX010000138.1 GCA_030705695.1 Bacillota bacterium | reverse complement strand
TGATAACGAGTATAAAAACAAATTTGAAAAAGCAGGCATCGAATATTTCTATACATTGATCGATGATGCTGTCGCAAGAGTTATTCGCTCTGAAGGTGGATATATTTGGGCTTGCAAAAACTATGACGGCGATGTTATGAGCGACATGGTTGCTACAGCATTCGGAAGCCTAGCTATGATGACTTCTGTTCTTGTATCTCCCGACGGCATTTTTGAGTATGAAGCTGCCCACGGAACAGTACAAAGACATTACTATAAGCACTTGAAAGGCGAAAAGACATCCACCAATAGTGTTGCTACGCTTTTTGCATGGACCGGAGCTTTCCGCAAAAGAGGAGAGCTTGATAATCTTCCTGAGCTTGTTGATTTTGCTGATAAGCTTGAAAAAGCAACGATTCAGACAATTGAAGAAGGCGTAATGACAGGAGATTTATATTCGCTTTCAACTTTAACAGATAAAAAGTCTGTAGGAACAGAAGAGTTTTTACTTGAAATCAACGAAAGACTTAAAAAAATGTTTTAATTTATTATTCTGTTTTTCTGGAAAGGCGAAGAGGTTATAATGGCGAAAGATAAAAATATTTCTATGTCCGTTATCAGACGGTTGCCCAGATATTATCGATTTTTATCTGATCTTGTAGACAAAGAAGTAGATAGAATTTCTTCAGGCGAGCTTGCTAAACGTATGAATTTAACTGCTTCTCAAGTTCGGCAGGATTTTAATTGTTTTGGCGGATTTGGTCAGCAGGGCTACGGATACAGCGTTAAAGCGCTAAAAAATGAAATTGAATCTATTCTTTCGTTAAAATCAGGCTATAATTCTGTTCTTATTGGTGTAGGAAATTTAGGCCGAGCAGTTGCCATGCACATGGAATTTGAGGCCAGAGGATTTAAACTCATCGGAGCTTTTGACCAAGACAGGAATTTAATCGGAAAACCTCTGAATCATTTAATAATAAAAGATATTGACGGAATTGACTCTTTTTGCGATGAAAATAAAATCGATGTTGCTATTCTTTGCATTCCAAAAGAGGCGGCTGAATCAATTGTCGAAAAACTTTACGGCTTTGGAGTTCGTTATTTTTGGAATTTCAGCCATTTTGATATTTCTGTTGCTTATCCCGACACAATTATCGAAAATGTGCATATGAGCGATAGTTTAATGACGCTTTGTTACAGGATAACTGACGCAAAACGCAACATAACTGAAACAATTCAAAAATAATGATTTTCACATAAAAACTATTGACAATATTGCAGATATTGATATAATAAATAATGCTGTTGTCAATATAATGCGGAATTGTGTAATGGTAGCACGGCAGACTCTGACTCTGTTTGTCTGGGTTCAAATCCTAGTTCCGCAGCCAAAAAAATCGGTCCTGAATTTTCAGGGCCGATAAAATATCGAGGTGTAGCTCAGTTTGGTGGAGCGCTACGTTCGGGACGTAGAGGCCGCAGGTTCAACTCCTGTCACCTCGACCATTGTGAAGTGCTAAAATTGCTTATATTAAAGCGGTTTTGGCATTTTTGTTTTTTTACAACAGGCTTTTAATGGTTGTAGTGAATTATTTCTTTATGAAAATATTATTTTTTAACTAATTTCTTACTTTCGCTGGTTGTTATTACGGAATCTTCGGATTCAATATTTTTTAATGCGACTCTAACTGCTTCTACAACAAAAGCAGTAAAAGTGCAGTCTTTGCCCTCAATAGCTTTTTCAACATCTGAAATAATATTGTTTGGGAAACGAATACTTTTATTTGTTGTTTGAGGGATAAGCGGTATTTTAAAATGTTCCATTTATTGCACCTCGGAATACTTTTTTCTTTAATTACATTATTAAATTATATCTTTAAACAAATTATTAATATGCATTACGATTGTATTGCATATTAATAAATCATATGGTAAAATATATTAAAATTTATAAATTATATATTAAGGAGTGGTTTGATTGAGGTGTGACTATGATTTTTGCATTTATTTTAAAAACCATGAATGTATACTAAATAAAATAGAGATTAATAATTTAGGTATGTGTGATTCTTGTATTCGTGTAAGCTTTACAGAAGGAGAATTACAAGAAAAACGTAATCATATTCTAGAAAGTTATGATAATGAATAAATAATTTTATTGATAAATATAATTGTTATTTTTTATGATATATAATTTTTCTTTCAGAATTAAAAGCCAAATGCATTTTTGCGTTTGGCTTTTATAATTACTCAAGATTAGCTTCCGCAGCTTGAATCATTATTGCACATTCCATTCGCTTGCGAAAAAGCTCACAGCCGTAGTCGTAAGTGCCGTGGATCGAACCAGTCGCATGATAGGCATTTGCAGAGCATCCACCGCTGCAATATAATTGAGCCCAGCATTCTTTGCAGTTTTCACGAGAGTAAACGTTACATGTAGACATTTCATCACGAAGCTTTGTGTTCATGACACCTTTCCATACGTCACCCATAGAATAATCGGGATCACCGACAAATTGATGGCAAGGAAAAAGTTCTCCCCAAGGAGTAACAGCCAAATATTCTGTTCCCGAGCCGCAGCCTGTAATACGTTTGTATATACAGGGACCATGATTCAAGTCAAGCATATAGTGGTAGAATGTAAAAGGATTACCCTCTTGATTACGTTTAATCATTTCTTTTGCGAGAATTTCGTATTGTTCGAGTATTTTAGGAAGATCTTCTTCTGTTAAAGCATAAGTGTCATTTGGAGAGCAGACAACAGGCTCCATCGATAATTGTGTAAAACCCAAATCTGCCATATGAAAGATATCTTCCGTGAAATCAACATTGTTATGAGTAAACGTGCCACGGATATAATAATTTTTTTCGCCGCGGCTTTTTGCTAAATGCTGAAATTTCGATATGATAATATCGTAGCTTCCTTTTCCGTTTACAGTACGTCTAAGACGGTCATGGACTTCCTTTCGGCCGTCAAGGCTTAAAACGACGTTATCCATTTCTTTGTTTAAAAACTCGGTGATATCGTTATCAAGCAAAACGCCGTTTGTGGTAAGCGTAAATCGGAATTTTTTATTGTGTGGTTCTTCCTGAGTACGAGCATATTCAACAAGTTGTTTAACGACTTCAAAATTCATAAGAGGCTCGCCGCCGAAGAAGTCTACTTCCAAATGTTTTCTGCTCCCTGAGTTTTTAATAAGAAAATCAAGTGCTTGTTTACCAACATCAAAAGACATTAGTGCAAATTCTCCTTGATATTTTCCTGCTTGAGCAAAGCAATAATCACATGTAAGATTGCAAGTATGCGCAATATGTAAGCAGAGGGCCTTGATTACGTGGTTGTTTTGCTTGAAGTTCGTGGCGATGTTATCATAACGGTTGCTTGAAAAGAGTTTTCCAGCTGTTTTTAATTCTTCGATATCACTTATAACAGCACGGATTTCATTTTCATTGATTTCTTCAATATTTTTGTATTTTTCGAGCATCTCAAGAGTAATCTCGTCAAAAGACTTTGTTTCGTATAGAGAGATAACATCATAGGCAAGTTCGTCTACTAAATGAACGGCTCCGCTGTTAATATCCAGAACGATGTTATAGTCGTTAAGCTTATATTGATGAATCATAGTTCTCCTTAAATGAAAATACCGCCTCACCGCTGATTGCGGCAAAGCGGCACATCTGTTTTTAAATTTAAATTATTTCTTTTCGCTCTTTTCGCATTGCTGATTTGCAACACCGCAGGATGTTTTGCATGCAGATTGGCAGGAAGTCTGGCATTCTCCGCAGCCGCCTGTTTGAGCGCTTTTCTTTAAGTCGCGAGTTTCTAAAGTCTGAATTCTTTTCATATTGATTTGCTCCTTTATAAAAGTGGTTGGCACACATACTGCCTACTTAATCTTAATATATATTAACTTAATTTTAGTTGGATGTCAATTCCAAATCATGATTTAATCAGTTATTCATCAATAACATGAATTTCTTGTGGCATTAAATTAAATGTACTAATTATTTCTGCATCTTGCGATAATTCAGTAATTGTTTGTATTTCTTCTTTTGTAATTATCTGACCGGGAACAAGTAACGGAACACCGGGAGGGAAAACCCAAAGATATTCACCAGAAACACGTCCGACAGAGTCTTTAAAAGAAACAACTTCATGCTTTGCTTTTATTGCAGAATTAATTTGAATTTTTTGCATTTGAAT
>JAUZPX010000137.1 GCA_030705695.1 Bacillota bacterium | reverse complement strand
GGATTCGACAATACCAACGACTTTCAGCTTTGTTACTTTCAGGCTGTTAGTTATTTTATCGCTTGTGCCGGATGAAAGCTTTATAATATCTCCGATTTTTGAATTGCTTGCGATTCTCTGCTTGTCAACAACGCATTCATTGGAAGTTTTGGGAAGCCTTCCTTTAAGAACGGTAATTGAATTTATATTGTTTTTTCCGTCAGGAATTGAAATCAAATGAGCCACACTAGTCTTTTTTTCGTATGTTTGAATCGCATCCATAGAATAAATCGGCTGAGCCGCTTTAACACCCGAAACGGCACGAACAGCTTTTACGTCGTCATCATTAAATCCTACCGTCGAAATAAGACGGCAGTCCATAAAATTTGTTTGATTGAAATAGCTTGTTGCCGACATAGATAAATCCGGTCCGATTGCGTTAAAACCGCAATAAAAAGCGACGCCAAGCGTCACTATGATAAGAATTGCGAGATAACGATTCAAAGAACCCTTTATTTCACGAAAAATTCCTTTGAATAATGTTTTTTTCATTTTTATCACCATTCAATTTCGTCAACGTTTTTCGGATTAGGGTTAAGCGTTATGCTTTCAACCAAACCATTTTTAATTTTAATTAAACGGTCTCCCATTGGGGCGATGGCGAGATTGTGGGTAATAAGTACAACAGTCATACCTGTTTGTTTGCAGGTGCCCTGTAAAAGCTTAAGTACCGAGCGACCAGTATTGTAATCGAGCGCACCTGTGGGTTCGTCGCAAAGTAGGAGTTTTGGGTTCTTTGCGAGTGCACGTGCAATAGCCACACGCTGCTGTTCACCGCCTGAAAGCTGTGCAGGGAAATTGTTAATGCGGTCTTCTAGTCCAACTTGAGTAAGTACATCTCTGGGAGGGAAAGGATCATCGCAGATTTCAACAGCAAGCTCTACGTTTTCAAGTGCGGTTAAGTTCTGGACAAGATTATAAAATTGAAATACAAAGCCTATTTCTTTGCGGCGATATGTAATTAATTCTTTTCTTGAGTATCTGTTGATTTCCCTGCCATCAACCGTGAATTCCCCGCCTGTTGGCGAATCCATACCGCCAAGAATGTTGAGCACGGTGCTTTTGCCTGCTCCGCTCGGTCCTGCGACGATAGCGAACTCGCCTTTGTTTATAGTGAAATTTATTCCTGAAAGGGCATTAATTATTACTTCGCCCATTCGATATTTTTTAGTAATACCGTTAAATTCAACAATTGGACTGCTCATATAGTTTCCTCCGAAATCACAAATAGATAATATAATAATCATCTATTTTAACAAACAAATATAAATTTTTTATAGTAAAAATATAAAATTATTTAATATTTCATTTTTTTGCAATATTTATATGATAACGCAAAATTTTCCAAAATTCAACAATTTGTATGATAATAATCTCCACAATTAAGCGATCATACGTATATCAATAAAAGGATTGCTCTTTGCAATTAGATATGTAAGGGTGTATAATGTGCACGTGATCAGGGCGAAAGTAATTAAAACATATAAGGAGGACTTTTTATGAAAAAGCGGCAGAAAATAATTATTACTGTATTGGTAGTTACTATGATAATTTCTGCGGCAGGTTTATTTACATATTTATATAAGCCTATTTATTACAGAGTTTATCCGTTTGACAGAATAAAAGGGACAATTTCGGTATCTGTAAACGGAAAAGCAACTGCTGTTGATTCCTCAAGTTTAAAATGCATATCAGGTAATAATGGTCACCAGCGTGTTTCGGTATCTGTTATTAAGGATAATTTGCTTAAATTCTCGACAAATGCAGGCGTATATGATTCATATTATTTTGAATTTTCATTAAACGACAAATCTTTGCCAAAAGAAATTTTGGAGCAAAAACCGTCGTTTAAATATTTGAATACTTGTTGGTATAGAGTCAGCACACTAAACTTTAAGATAAATTACGTTAAAATTAACTCGAAGTGGATAGCAAAAACACGAGTAGATTATTCTTATCTCGATACGCAAAATTATAAAATGATATCGGCTTCTGATTCACAGGAAATTGATTTAACCAAAAAGCCGGAAAATGATTATTGGATTTGTTTTGGAATGTAATTTTTAACTCTCCCGCCTGATTTTTACAGGCGGGATATTTATATTTATTAACATATAACAAATATAATGCTAATTCAACGATTATTTTATGCACTATCAATTTATACAAGTTTTTTATGTTAATCTTGCAAAAAGTTTGTACAAGATATTTCAAAGTTCAAAATAACCTCAAAAATACTGGAAATTTGTATTGCCACATTTTTATTTTTTCAATAAAATGAATTTTTTTAAAAAAATACTTGCATTTTTTTAAAAGCTGTGTATAATAAATATAGACAAAGATTTCAAATGCATATGGCAATGGGGCCGTGAATTACCTTCGGGTGGTTTACGGCTTTTTGTATAAAAAATGATAAAGGCAATGGGGCCTCTTCTGATTTATTCAGAGGGGGCTTTTTGTATATATATCATACTTTGAGGGGGAAATACTATGTCTAAAGAAGTCGAACTAAAAAAAACACTTGGCCTTACAGGTGTAACGGTAAATGCGATGGCACTTATTGCGCCGGGAGCATTTTTGTGGCTGACTTATCAGCTACAAGCGGCACAGGTTGATACATCGGGAAAATCAACTGCACTCGATATGTTTTCTGGTCTCGTGCTCGCGCTTATAATTGCTTTGTTGACAGCCATATCATATTCAAAGCTGGCTACAAAATATCCGAATGCAGGTACAGGCAGCTCATATTATTTTGCGGAACATTCATTTATGGCAGATAAACGTCTTTCGAAATTTTCCAGATTTACAAAATGCGTTGTTGGATGGTTCTCACATCTTTATTATTGGGTTTATCCTGGCGTAATGGTAGCGATGTTCGCCGTACTGATTAACTATATATTCGGTCAGTTTGGTATTTCGTTATCCATTCCCGTACAAATAGTTATCGCTGTTGTAATTGCTGCTTTGACAGGTCTTGTTGCTTACAGAGGTGTTAGCGGATCAACAGTTTTCAGCATTGTTATTAATGTAATTCAGATTACAACACTTGTTTTCATTTCAGTGCTTGCAATAATTTACAGAGTTACAAACCCAGAACATGTAACATTTGTACACAAGAATTTTTCAAGTATTGTAATGCCGCACAGCTTCACGGGTACATTATTCCAGGCGACAATCGCAATCCTTGTTTTGGTAGGCTTTGAATCTGCAACTGCACTTGCAGCTGAATCAAAATCTATAAAGCATGTTAGCCGCGGTGTTATATTATCTCTGCTTATTCAGGGCTTAATATTCTATATGTTTGAGTATTTTGCAACAAACGGCTGGCTCAATATGTCATATACAATCGGAAATAAACATGGCATGGATGCCGCAGCCGCATCTGGAGCTCCAATTGGAGATATGGTTCAAAATTTAGGAAATGTTCTTCTTGGTAATTCAGGGTTTATTGTTATGATTCTCGTTTCGCTTACTGTTGCTCTTGCTGTTTTTGGAACAACACTTGCTTGCATGAACACAGGTGTAAGAATTACTTATGCAATGGCAAAAGATAAAGAAATGCCGACTGTTTTGAATGCATTGCATGTAAAACACGCAACTCCCCATATGGCAGTTTGGATCATTACAATTATATCTGCTGCAATAGGTGCTTTCGGTGTTATCTCGGTTACAAACCTTACTGCAATTACGCTTTTGTCAAATATCGGTACATTCTTGCTTTATGGTATGACGAATATAATCGCTCTGGTTGCCTTTATGAAACAACCCAAAAGAAATATTTTAACAACTGTTATTGTTCCGCTTCTCGGATTTATTGCAAACATCGGTATGCTTATAGCTGTTGTAGCCCTTGGTATTATCGGCGGTGGAGCAACACAGGCAGCAGCATTAATAGCAATCATTGCAACGGTTGTCTGGGCGGTTATCGGTATTGCATTCATTCTTATTAATAGTAAAAAGCAAGATCGGAAAATTTTTGAAAATAAAAAAGCAGCTTTGGATTAATGATTTTAAGACTTCCGAACAGGAAAGCCTTTCAGAATAAAGGGGGTTTATATTTATGAAAAACAATTTAAAATATAATCCTTACAGCAATACAAGTTACAATGTTCAGCTTTGTTCTGATAAAGGCAGCGTACGCCAGAACAACGAAGACAGTGCAGATTATTTTATGCCTGAAGACTACAGCGTCAGGG
>JAUZPX010000136.1 GCA_030705695.1 Bacillota bacterium | reverse complement strand
ATTGATGTGTACCGCCGTGATGTTCCCTGCGAAAAGTCCCTTTTGAGATTAGGAACCTATCTCTTTTTCTTTCCAAAGCTACAGGAAGGCCCCATTACACGTTATGACGAGATGTCGGCAACCCTGCGCAAACCTGTTATTAATTTGCAAAATCTGGAAAGCGGGTTCCAAACCTTCGTTCTTGGACTTTGCTACAAGGTGCTTTTGGCAGATAAAATGGGCGGGCTATGGAATCAGCTTACGGTAATCGGATATGATTCAATCTCATCTCCTCTTGCTTGGCTTGGAATGGCAGCCTATACGCTTCAGCTTTATTTCGATTTTCACGGGTATTCCTTAATGGCAATGGGAATCGGACGGATGCTTGGCTTTTCCTTACCACGGAACTTTCAGTTTCCTTATTGTTCAAAATCAATTTCTGAGTTTTACCGCCGCTGGCACGTCACATTGGGGCGCTGGTTTCGAGATTATGTCTATATCCCATTGGGTGGCAGCCGAGCCGGAACAGCCAGAACTATTTTTAATCTTCTTTTTGTCTGGTGTCTAACAGGACTTTGGCATGGTACGGGGTGGAATTTTATGCTCTGGGGACTGTCACTGTTTTTTTTGATAGCATTGGAAAAACTTTTCTTGAAACGGTGGCTTGAGAAATTTCCGCTAATTGGTCATCTCTATGTTCTTTTTTTCATTCCGCTAACTTGGATGCTGTTTGCCAATCCACATATGCAGGATCTTATCGTTTATTTTTCAAGGCTTTTTCCATTTACCACAGCAGGTATTAATGTTTATTCTAGAGACTGGTTAGAATATGGACGACAGTATGCCCCCTATCTGTTGAGTGGAATTGTATTTCTGCTTCCATGGCCTGAAAAATTCCTATTAAACGAGCATAAGCACAAAGTTATTACAACTTTACTTCTTGCGGTTTTTTTCTGGCTATGTGTATATTCCATACATAACAGTGCCAATAATCCTTTTCTATATTTACAATTTTAAAGGACTGAAAAATTTATGAATTTTTTTAAAAAATATCCGCTGATTTTCGTAACAGTTTTGGTTGCTCTAATTGTCGGAGGTACAATTGGTACTCAAAAAGCAATTGCCTTCTTTACACCGCAAGGCAGCTCGTCTTCACCGCAGGTGAGCTCGTCCAGCCAACCGACAAAACCGAATGGCACAAATAGCACAACAAGTTCTAAAGCACAACCAAAAACGGACTCCAGCACACCTACACGTAGCACTTCTGCAACGATTAAACACACATCCGTACCAAAAGAACCGGCAGTTTCTTCATTGGTCACAGTCAAAACCTCTTATTTTGACGATGCTTTGTTCATTGGTGACAGTCTTACCGATGGCATGAGAAAATATGGAGATTTGGGAAATGCAAGCTTCTTCAGCCATGTTGGACTTAGTATTTATCAATTGTTTGAAAGTCCAAAAGGAGACGATATCAGCGGATTGACATTAATCCAGACGCTGTCGCAGCATCACTATAGCAAGATATACATCATGTCCGGGATTAACGAGATGGGCACCGGCGATACCGCATATTTCGTTAAACATTATTCCGAGGTTCTCACAAAAATTCATCAGCTTCAGCCAAGTGCAAAAATATATATAGAATCCATTCTTCCAGTTACGGCAGATAAGTCAGAAAATGACAGGATTTTCAATAACAAGAATATTTCTAATCGAAACGACGGTCTAAAATCACTTAAAGACAACAAAACTATTTTTTATCTGGATGTCGCCTCCTCTTTCGAAGATTCCAACGGAAACATGCCCGATGAATATTCCGGTGATGGCATTCATCCTAAAGCGAAGTATTATTTGTTATGGAAAAACTATCTTTTTTCCCATGCTGTTCAGTAATGTTGTAAATTTATTCGCTATTAATAAATTTAAATTTGTAATTTATAATTCATGAGGGTATTTTATGAAAAGCACAAAATCTTTTTTTAGCTTCTTAATTGTATTACTAATTTTATTAATATCAACTTCTGTATTTTCTGTAATTTCTATTTATAATTCAACAGACGTTACGGCATCGCAAAGCATCACTTCTTCCAATACTAACAAAACAGAAGCTATTGCCTCACAACCTAATACTTCCCCCAGTAATACCACGGATGATGCTTCTAATTTCAGAACACTTACTTCTGCCGATTTAGAAAAACTCGGTATTCCCAAAGAAGACTATGATGGAATTAGCCTTGATGCTTTGACATGTTGTATAAAAGGCGGGGCAAATTCGGCAACAAAAGAAAACGTTTTGGAAGCTATACGTTATATAAAAATAACGAAGCCATATTCAATAGATTTATTCAACAGCAAAGCAAAAATGAACACAGCTTTTAATTCTAATGGAAGTTGTAAGGAAATATTTCTTGATTCTCCAGGCAGCGATAGCGAGAGTGATATATTGACTTACGACTCAATTTTTTTCGATTTTCAAAATAACATAGCGTATTGTAATACTTCAGGCACTGCAACTGATTGGTCAGGCATAAAAGTAAAATTAACTGACGATATTTCAAAACAAGCTCAAAAAAAAGTAATTGATTTTATCAAAAGCGTAAACGACCTTACGCAAAAAGATACAAATTACAATATAAAGCTGGCAATTCAATTAAATGATAATAAAATATTTGCTTATGATTCGCTTTATTCAAAGCATACGGAATTTTTTGAGTTAAAAACAGAACTAGATAACTTAATTAGCAAATGCCAAGTTTTGTATGACGATTATAATCCAAATTTAGTAACGAGATCAGCACCCACAAATGCAGTTGTGCCTAATACAACATCATCGACGAAAATCAGCAGCACGTTTAAAAATGATCTTATCAATTCGATAAAAAACAATTCAAAGCTTTTTGATATTAGAAAAGCTTCCGAATTTACTGAAGACATTCCCCATTTTGCAGTTAATTACGCCGTCAAAGATGGAAGTATTTACAATTGCGTCTTTCAAATTAATTACAGCGGCTGTATGGCAGGAACTATTAGTTATGTTTGGTTTTGCAAGTTTAATTATGAAACAAAAAAGTTTACGTATACAAAGCAATTGGCTCAAAATTCTCGTTGGGATTATAGTAACCTTTATTTCGCTACGGTTGATAGCAAACCCTATGTAATAATTGATTGTTGGCAGCGTTGGTCACATACAATGGATAAAAAGATTTTCAGTTTGACAAACGGTGAATTTTACGGCGATTTTGAACTGCTTTCAGGCTATGAATTTGAAAGTATTGATAAAAATCTTGCTAAGCAATTAAATCTGCCACGCACTAATAGCCCAAAAGGCGGAAGTTTTTTAATGGATTATGGATATGGGTACTCTTGGGATTATGATGGGAATTATCAGCTTTCTTTTTATGATATTAACAATGACGGCAAAGCAGACGCAGTTTTTGAAGGTATTGTAAAAATAAAAACTGACAAACTAGGAAACAAATCAAAAACTGCCAGCTTCCGTTTACGTCAGGTCTATTTATACAACAAATCGTTTTCAGCTTTTGTATATAATAAGGAATACAGCTTTATGAAATTAAGATAAAGACTATTATTTTATGATTTATACAATTTCAATTAACTTACCCATGTGTACTTAAGCTTAATAGTTCGTCCAAACAACAAAAATCCTGCCTAAAACGGCAGGATTTTTTATTGGCAGGGGCAGAAGGACTTGAACCCTCGGCACGCGGTTTTGGAGACCGCTGCTCTACCAACTGAGCTATACCCCTATATTATTTTATTGCGCTAATATAGTTTAATGGAATTTGTGGTTTTTGTCAATATAAAATACAAGTAATCAATAAAAATTTAATTGTTTCTTTTAACAAATGAACATGGCAAAATACCAACAATATAACCAAATCGTCTTTATTTTTATACGAATCCTCCTTTGTAAATTGACAATTTTTATTGGGTATGATATGATGTTTTTACGAATTTATTTATTAGTTTTTATAAGGGTGATAACATGACTTACGAAATGAAAAAATCGACTGTCTTAAGAAATACTTTGATTGCTGTAGTTATTGCAGCGGTTTTAGGCTTTTTGGTTTTTTATTTAGCTGCTCCGACACCGAAATCCAGCCCATTAGATAAAGACAACATTGTTGCTATCAGTCAACAAGCCGTAGAAGCAAAAATCAAAAACACCGCTTCCGCAACGTTCCCATGGGGATGGATCAGCGGCACAGGCGGTTTAGACACAACTGAAAACGGCGACTATCAAGT
>JAUZPX010000135.1 GCA_030705695.1 Bacillota bacterium | reverse complement strand
TCAGCTTTGCCCGTGACAGCTTCGCATTCACTGGATGTAGGGTTGCCGATCAAGTCATAGTAAAATGTCAGTTGCTCTCCAAAAAAAGACTTCCCGTCAATTAATTCATCGCGTACAAAGGCATACCCGTTTACAAACTTTCCAAAATAACCGTGTTTCCCAAAATCACGAATTATATTACCTGTTCTGTCGACAAATACAGCGTTTTCTCCTAAAAGTCCCTGGGCCTTACCGTTTTCAAAATCATAAAGTTGTGAAAATAAGAAATCTACTTTTAAATTTCCGTTTAAATCAATTGCACCATAACGCGTTTGTTTTTTCCCACTTTCTTCAGTCGTTTGGGACACAATGAGCATACCTTCGGAGAAGTTCCTTGTTGTGTAATTATAAACTGGTCCAATAATCTGTTCCATTTTTGTATTTAAAATAACTAGCTTTTCATCCTTGGTTTCTACATAGAAATACTGTCCATCAAAACGCATATCTTTTCCGCACTGTAGAACATCAATCCTATATTCCATTTCATCAGTAGCCAAAACAGACAATGGCACAAGAAAAAGTATAATCAAAATTAGAAACAAAATGTATTTTTTCATATCTTATACCCCCCATATTGCGAAAAAACATTCATATTTACTTCAGGATACCATAATTTGGATAAAAATTCAAGACATATATTTGTTTTTGCAAGGCAGACATGGCTAAAAAGAAAAAAGATTACCGAACTGGTATTTCTGAACATGTGATTGAAGCCCTCAAAAAGGCATTTTAGAGAAAAATGAATAGATAATAGTACATAACAAAAAAGGACATCCTTTCGGATGTCCTTTTTTGTTATGTGTGAGGCTGACAAAATAGATGCCAGTAGTTTTATAAGGCTAAATGTGCAAAACAGGCACGTCCCCATCATATATTAAGCAACACTATTGCAATTGCACCAAAAAGTAATACAAATAATTCTTTTTTGCCAAGGCGCTCTTTCAATATCAATCTACTCAAAACAATTGACAGCAATATAACGCTTATATTTTGAAGCGGAAAAAACAGTGCGCTGTCAAGCTTCCCAGCAAGAGTAGTATTTATTATGTTGCAACATCCAAAGCATATTCCAACACCACCTGCTGTAAAATTGTCTTTTTTATATGTCTTTTGCGTGCCTTCTTTTGCAAACATATAAAACAAAAAGGATATGATCCCTGATATAAAAAATGCAATCATAACAAACATTCCTTTTTGCTCATTACAAGGCGATTTTTGTTGTAATTTTTGTATGATTCCTAGGCCACCGGATGACAACATTGCGATAAGTATTGGTACAAAATATTTGTTTTTATTCTGCACATTATTAGTAATAGTTTTATTTACTCCTGAAACAATTATAGCAATTACAACACATCCTACACCCAATAAATCAAACAGGGTAAATTTTTCATTCCAAAAAATTGTTCCTGATAATGTAGGCAGGATAAATCCCATAGAATATATAGTGCTGCAAATTGAAATTTTCCCAAAGCCCAGCGCTATGGTATAAAACCATTGTGCAAGTATCAGAAAAAGAGCATATGAAAATGCATAAACAATTGTCAAAGTGGCAACTGCTTCAAATTTAGTAAATACAGCTAAAATTATTCCCCCGGATATGAATATATATACTTGTATTAAAAAGAAGCTTTTGTTTCCAAAAGTAAAGCCTGAAATGTTCTTGCTCAACAAATTTCGTCCTGTTGCAAAAGTTACGGTGAGCAATAGTAACAATATGCTGATTACATCAATCATTTATTACTCCCCTGATTATTTTTGCCATTCTTTCACTCAAAATCTTACGAGTATCGTCGTCTACAAGGCTAAACCTGTTTCCGTCATTGGGTGTGCTTAAGTAGTTCCAAACACAATATGGAATTTCATTCTCAAGGCAAAATTCTATTATATCCCGCATGTAATCTTCACGCCATTGTATTTTTGCGTGACGTATGGTACCAAATTCACCACACCAAAGAATTTTATCGGGATTTTCCTTAATAAATAATAAAACAGATGATAACGCATCGTGTATAAAATTTTTATCCATTATATTATACTTAGGAAATGGATTTTTATCGTTATAAACTACTCGTTCATAATCTCTGTAAATTTCTATATCACCCGGATACGGCATTTTTCTGTTATAGAAGAGTTGTGCCTGTTGTAAAACTCCTTGCTGATGGGTAAAAGAATATGGTTCGTACATATGAAATGTATATATAACATTTTCATCATCATATACACGCAAACTCCCCAATGTCCTCGCACTGTTCCCGCAGGTACTTCCAATTATTATTTTTCTGGTTTTATTAGTTTTACGAATTGCTCTTAACGTATCTTCGGCTAAATCATTCCATTTATCAGGGTCTACATTTCTCACTTCGTTTAATATCTCAAATGCAACCTCAGGATAAGCAGAAAATCTTTCCTCAAATTTAATCCACATAGAAATAAATCGTTTTTGCAGAGTCTCATCATCAAGTAGTTCAACATCTTGCTTAATGTCGCAATAATTTCCTATTGCTTTATGCAAATTTAGCACAACATTAAGATTGTATTTTCTGCACCAATTTACAAAGTTTTCAAGTAGGCATAAAATATTTTCCCTATATTCATATGGTTTCTCTTCTACAACTATCTGATCAAATCCCAATCTTATGTGATCCATTCCCAGAGAAGCAATATAGGCAACATCCTCTTCAGTTATAAAAGATTCAAAATGCTCAAAATCACCTATTGTAAGAACCAGTCTGCGATTCTCAGGTAAGACATTAAATCTTTTATAATTTGTAAGCCAACCACCTATACCCATTCCCCGTTCAAAGCCTGTAAATTTCTTCATGTTAACACCTCTAATTTAGTTTGTTAAGACTATTGTAACACAAGAGTTAAATATTACATATAAATTTTCATACAAATACTTGCACAAAAGATAGATTTTTGTTATATTGTTATTTGAGGAATAGAATTTTGTTATATTTTGAGGAGTGGTATGATGATTGCACATGTAAGTTGTACAGAAGATGGGGTTAAGAGCTATCCCGCCCATAAACATAATTGTTGGGAAATTATGCTGTATTTAAGTGGTGAGGGTTATTTATATACTCCAAAACAAAATTATCTATTTAAACCTGGAACAATAATCATTGTGCCGCCAAAGATTATTCACGGGTCTGTTTCAAAAACTGGGTTTAAAAACATATCTATTGCCGGAAATTTCGAGAATATATTGCTGTTTAATAATCCAATATCAATACAAGATAACGAAAATAGTGAAGGCAAAATATTGGCTAGTTTGCTTTACAACAATTCACATAATAATAGCAAATACATAAATGATTTGGCTACAGCGTACATTTCATTCATTTTACAGAAACTACAGTTAGAAAATTCAGTAAGTTTGTCTATCAGCAAAATAATTTGTGAGATCGCAGAAAATGCCTATGACTGTAACATAAAATTATCTGAAGTTTTAAACAGAAGTGGTTATGCAGAGGATTACATTCGTCAACAGTTCAAAAAGGTTACAGGAACACGCCCAACAGAATTTCTGACAAAAATGAGAATTAAAAGGGCATGCCTTTTAATAGAGATATATGGTTCTGTTCTTTCATTAAATCAAATTGCAGAGCAATGCGGATATATGGATTATATTTATTTTTCAAAGAAGTTTAAGTTATACACCGGAATATCTCCAAACGAATACAGAAAAAAGATTTCTGTAAAAAACTAAGATACTTTAAATTAATAAAGTACCCTAGTTTAACATTTGTAAAATTTGCATAGTATGATGTTATATATTTGCTGTTTTAACACTATCAAATTCATTACTTGGGGCTTTGGTACCATAACAGAGGCTAGTTCCATACACATTGGTTTTTTATCTTCAAAAGGATGTAACAGATTGAAGATAGTCACTGCGCACTTTCCTTGAATTTCAAAAAATAACCTTCCAGGAACATATAAAAAGTTCGTTAAATGATACTAAAAAGAAGTAAAGTAAGATTATGCCTCCTGTATCCCACTTTGGCGGTGGGAACAGAGCCGAGAAGAAAAATGGTATCATTCAAAAACTGACAGTGTTTTTCAAAAAGTATTTTGGGATTGTGTAACCTTATAAAAAAACAATAGAAACCCAAAGGGCATTTTCAGCTTTCAAAAGGCTGGAGATGCTCTTTTTATTATATGGTGAAAAACTGCAAAAAGTTGAAATTAAAACAAAAAAGCGGTTGAGATTTTACATCTTAACCACTTTATTTTTTGTTGGTATTAAAGCCAAACCGTTACTACAAAAGCGTTTTTTAAGTAGTAGGTGTTCACTTTATACCCGTTTGGTGGAGGCGAGGGGAATTGATG
>JAUZPX010000134.1 GCA_030705695.1 Bacillota bacterium | reverse complement strand
TTATTGTCGCTCCTGATGTACTGCAGGATATTGTTACGTTTTGTGCGCTTGTATATGTTCCTGCTGCAGGGCTGAATGTAGGCGTTGCAGGTGTTGTTGGTATATTTATCGTATATGTTGCACTTGCCATACTGCTTGGCGTTGTTCCGTTATATGCTATTGCTTTAATTGTCTTTGTTGAACTTACTGCTATTACTCCACTATATGCAGGCGAGCTTGTGGTCGGTGGTGTTCCGTCTGTTGTATACCTTATTGTCGCTCCTGATGTACTGCAGGATATTGTTACGTTTTGTGCGCTTGTATATGTTCCTGCTGCAGGGCTGAATGTCGGTGTCGCTGGAGGTATATTTATCGTATATGTTGCACTTGCCATACTGCTTGGCGTTGTTCCGTTGTATGCTATTGCTTTGATTGTCTTTGTTGAGCTTACTGTTATTGCTCCACTGTATGCTGGTGAGCTTGTGGTCGGTGGTGTTCCGTCTGTTGTGTATCTTATTGTTGCTCCTGATGTGCTGCAGGATATTGTTACGCTTTGTGCGCTTGTATATGTTCCTGCTACAGGGCTGAATGTCGGTGTCGCTGGCGTCACGGGAGTAACATTTATAGTTTTTGTGGCAGGGCTCGAAGGTCCTACAATTATCCATTGATTACCAACTATTGTCCATGTAACTCTAACCTGTGTTGCACCTGTTGGCACTGAGAATGAGCTGGTGTTGAAAGTTTGCGGCATTCCTCCGTTTTGTACTTTTCCTGTAGCGCTTGGGATTAGGCTCCAGTTTCCTCCAACGTAGCTCTCAACTTTATAGGTTATATCAAACATTGCCGATCCATTTTCTGATGAATATATACTTGCGGTGTAGGTGTATTGCGGTCCTGCATATATTGTACTCGAACTGAAACTTGGATTGCTTATCTCTGCTTGTGGTGTATAAGCTATATCTGCAGAACATACTAAAAATGTCGATAGCCAAAATACTACACTTACTACAAATAAAATACTGATTCTTTTGAATCCTTTCATTTAATCCCCTCCATAATATTTGATTAATGCACCCACGAAATTAGTATATATCTTTAACTCATATTTTGTCAATAATTGTAATAATAAAAGTATATATGCTTTTTCGGCACTTCTAGAGCTTTTGATAAATTAAAACGGCTCTTGACTTTCTTTAGTCAAGGGCCGTCCCAAAATTATTATTCCATATTCGTATAGACGTCCTGCACATCATCATTGTCTTCCAGCATTTCAATCAGTCGTTCAACTTTTGAAATATCTTCCTCTGATACAGTTACATAATTTTGAGGAACCATTGTAATATCAGCCTCTTCAAATTCTATTCCTAATTCTTCCAATTTGGTTCTGACAGTATGAAAATCCTCAGGAGTGGTTAATATTTCATAATATTCATCCTCTGCCGTGAAATCCTCTGCGCCTGCATCCAATGCCTGCATCATCAGTTCGTCTTCATTAATTTTTGAACCTTTCTCTACGATTATCTGGCCTTTTTTATCAAACATCCAAGATACGCAGCCTGTTGCTCCAAGGTTTCCGCCGTATTTATCAAAAAGGTGCCTCATTTCGCCGGCAGTTCTGTTTTTGTTGTCAGTTGCAGTTTCAACTATAACGGCAACTCCTGCCGGGCCGTAGCCTTCATAAACCAATTCCTCATAGTTTGCGCCATCGCCTTCTCCCGAAGCTTTTTTAATACTTCTTTGAATGGTGTCATTAGGAACATTATTTACCTTTGCTTTTGCAATTGCATCATAAAGTCTTGAATTACTATTTGGGTCTGGTCCCCCCGCTTTTACGGCAACTGCAATTTCCCGCCCGATTTTAGTAAATAATTGTCCTCTTTTTGCATCTGTTTCTCCTTTTTTTCGCTTAATGGTAGCCCATTTCGAATGTCCTGACATATGTAACCCTCCAAACGTTCTTTTACTTTATATAAAAATTATTCTTCTGCCCCTTTAAGTAATATATACCTTTGGATAAAATTTTTATAATCATTTTTGGTTTTTGAACAACTACTCGGATTTGTAGAAACTATCATTATATATCTTTGCAGTCTTTTTCTATCTTTCTTGCTCCACAGTTTCGTATTAACCAAGCGTATAGTTATAAAAGTCTTTTCATATATTTTTATATGCCCAGCCTCGGATTTATTGCAGGTGACATTAAAATTTTTGAAGTGAAAAATCAATGCGAGCAAGGGAAATACTTACCTTAATGTCAAGGAAACACGGATGTTTTCCACTAAAAACCGCCACGGACGGCGGATTTTTTTAGTGTGAGTTCAGGGTATTTTCCTCGAGTATTAGGTTTTTCCTCCAAAAATTTTCGGAGCCAAGGTAAATCCGAATAAAAAAATTGTTTTTAATAGTGATGTTAATCGAAAATAATTGCTTTTAAAATAACAGGGACACGTCAGTGTCCCCATTTTAGATATTACTTATCAGTATCAACTACAGTTCTCTTTTTGTATTGTCCGCAATTAGGGCAAACTCTGTGAGGCATTCTGTATTCTCCGCACTGACATTGTATCATTGCTGGTGCTTCAGCTTTCCAATTAGCCTTATGACTTCTTGTTCTGGCTTTTGACCATCTGTTTTTTGGATTTGCCATTTATTACACCTCCTTAAATCTTTCTAATTTATTTTAAATAAACTTTTTAATTTCTCAAGTCGAGGATCTATGTTATCCTCTTTGCAGTCACACTTTTTGATATTCTTATTGTTTCCGCATACCGAACATAATCCCTTGCAGTTTTCACTGCAAACAAATCTCAGCGGCAAGTTCAAAATAATATTTGATAAAATTGCATCCTTCAAGTCTATAGTATCTCCATGAAAAACATTTATATCATCCATATTATTTTGCTGCTCATTTGCAAACTTTTCACTTATATTAAAATCTAAATCTGACTGGTATTCTTCAAGGCATCTGTCGCAAATTGTCTTAAATGACGTATGTACGCTGCCTTCAAAAATAAATATTTGTCCGAGATTTGTAATAATTCCTGAAACGTTCACAGGACTTGTAAACTCAATTTTTTGTTCGCTGTAATTGAGGTTCTCAATCTCTTCACTAAAGTGAACATCCAAGAATGTTCCATAGAGCTTGGCTATCCCGGAAATATCAATATTCATCTAATCACCTCAAAAAAAGCCTAACATAAGAATTATACTAACTAATCAATCTTTTGTCAACACCCAAATCTATTTAACCAGTTTTTGTGTTTCCCTTGCAATCATAAGTTCCTCATTTGTCGGAACAATAAATGTCTTAACTTTGGCCCCGTCTTTACTTATATCAACTTCTTTTCCTCGAACATTGTTTTTATCCTTATCAATTGCAATACCTAGATAATCAAGTCCTTCTACAGCTTTTTCCCTGACGTAACCGTCATTTTCTCCGATTCCTGCTGTAAATACCACAGCGTCAACTCCATTTAAAATGCCGACATATGTTGAAATAAATTTCTTAACGCTGTATATAAACACATCCAAAGCCAGCTGTGCTCTTTCATTGCCCTTTTCTGCAGCTTCTTCCAAATCTCTAAAGTCATTGCTTACTCCTGATAATCCTAGAACTCCTGACTTTTTATTCATTAGATCATTAATCTCTTTTGTAGATAAACCCTCTTTTTCCATTAGAAACGGTACAATAGCCGGGTCAATATCTCCGCATCTTGTTCCCATTGGAAGTCCAGCAAGCGGTGTATAACCCAAACTTGTGTCAATTGATTCACCGTTTTTGATTGCAGTGATGCTAGAGCCGTTGCCAAGGTGACAAGTTATTACTTTGAAATTGTTTGGATCTTTTCCCATTATTTCTGCTAATCTGTAATAAACATATTTATGTGATGTTCCGTGAAATCCGAATTTTCTAACCTTATATTTTTCATATACTTCATATGGCAACCCATACATGTATGCATGTTTTGGAATTGAATGATGGAATGCTGTATCAAATACGCCTACCATAGGAGTATTCGGCATGATTTCCTTGCAAGCTTGTATTCCCATTAGGTTTGGCGGATTATGTATGGGTGCAAGTTCAATGCAGTCTTCCAGTGCTTTGATTACTGCATCGTCAATAACAACCGACCCGCTGAAAAATTCACCGCCGTGAACAACTCTGTGCCCAACTGCTGTAATTTCGTCCACATTTTTTATTACTCCTGTTTTCGGATCAAGCAATGCATCAATTACAATCTTCATCGCTTCTTTATGATTCTTTAAGTCTTTTTCAACAGTAATTTTGTCTCCATCACCTGGCTGATACTTCATAAATGAGCCTTCTATCCCGATTCTTTCTACATTGCCCTTTGCAACAACATCCTCGTTAACCATATTGATTAATTGAAATTTCAACG
>JAUZPX010000133.1 GCA_030705695.1 Bacillota bacterium | reverse complement strand
TTTTATATATATTGGCGCCAAGCTTAACCTTAAAACCTAATCGTTCAATGCCCTTCACAATCTGTTGATAGTCTTCTCCCGCAACATGGCTCGGACATATAATTCCGATAACGTCGCCTTCAGATAGTCTTTCAGCAATCATTTTAACATCCTCTTTCTTTATTTCTTGGTTATAATTTATTTACTCTTTCATTTAGATTTTTTAAGATTCGCTGCAGAGTATCTTCAAATGCGATAATTTCGTCATCCGAAAATCCTGCATAATAAATTTCGTTCATTTCACTGGATACCTTGTTATATTCTTCGCTCAACTCACGCGCCATTTCAGTGAGTTCGATACGAATTTGCCGCCTGTCCGTTTTGTCAAATACACGCACAATAAGATTTGTGCTTTCCATTCGATCAAGCATACTTGTCAAAGTCGTTTTCGCCAAGCCCGTTTTCTGAGATAATTCTACAATAGGAATACCATCCTCTTGCCATAAAACATATAAAATACGTCCCTGGGCTCCGTTAAATGCTTCTACACCAGCATTAACAAGTAACTTTTCAAATATTCTTCCGCTTATTTGTTTTATTTGCGAAATCAAAAAGCCTCCTTGTGTTTTATCAGTCACAGACTCGCCTCCAATCCTATATACGAATGTATTATATGGTACTATTGTTGTCAAGCACAAAATCCAATATTCAGATGACAGAATGCAGCTCTTCTATTTATTGGGAGCACAGTAAAGAATCTATCTCAAACCAGTGTTCCGTCAACCAAAGCATTTCATCTTTGAAACGCTTTGGAATATCATCACATTCTCCAAAAAATTTCGGCTGTATCCACCATGGTGTTTCAATGCACCATGAAAGCCTCAAAGCATCCGCTATATCAGGTAAAGCCAACCCTGAATGCTGTGAATAGCCCTCGAGGAAAGCGTATACCTTTTCGACATTCATCATATTGCCTTCCAACGCAAAAGACAGTATCGCTCTTCCTATATCATGCCAAATATAGCTGTAGCAATTACGGTCGAAATCAACGACAGCAGATACGCAATCCACATCGAACAGGATATTGCCGGGTTGAAAATCCTCATGGGCGAGTCCTTTGGGAAACTTATCAAAAAATCCAGTGCCAAGCTGCTTTAAAATTGGCTTCAGCGCAAGCAAAGCTTTCCGATATTCAACATTATCATCCGGCGAACATTTCATCATACGGGAGTTAAAATTTTCCCACAATAAATCCATCGTATAACCGCCAAAAACGGGCAGGCTCCTGGCTGACGGCTCCGGCAATTGTGAAAACGCTTTATGCATTATAGCGCAGGTGCTGCCAAGACTTCGCATTTGTGTTATTGTGATTGTTTCAGTATTTTCGGTCTTTCCTGAGCAAAAATCCATCACCATATAGGCTGTTTTGTCATCAACCCAACGAATTAAACGGTCTCCACACTGCCAGAGGAATGGACAAGGAAATCCGTTTTTTTCAAGGATAATTTGACGCCGCAGTGAGGATTCGATTCTCTCAATTTGTTCCCTGCGAAACCGCTTAGTACTGTATTGTTTTACTAAAAGCTCGCCCTTTTGAGTGGAAACCTTCCACTTTAGATTCATAAATCCACCTGTTACTGGAGTAATTTGATTAAAAGTTATCCCATAGCTTTCTCTCAAATCAGATATAATACTCTCCTCCATATAACCTCCTGAATAAAAAATAAATAATCACCAGTTCAAATATTCAGACAAAGCATAGTCCCTATTACTAAAACCTCATTGAACCGCAAAGCCGCTCGTCCGTTACATCATGCAGCTCTAATTTATTGTCCCTGATATATTGCTTTTGCCACATCCATAACAAATCCCGCTGCCGGTAAAGTTTTTGACAATTACTATTGCCATATAGTTTTGCTAATGGTCCAATATCAGGAATAGCCCTATAATAACTTTCATCAAGGCCAACAAGGTAATTTATTATTTCATCGCAAGTCATTGTTTCAAGCATGTCTATATTATCAGGGCGTAAGGCTAATAAAAGATTTCGAGAAGTATATTGTGAAAAACTGTTCGCTTTAAGCCATTCTTCTTCTGTCTTATATCTGGAAATATTAATAGTTTCTTTTACGTTATCAGGCAGCATTTCATATGACTGCTTTGTTAATCGTATTTCCTCAAGGTTTTCACCATTTCCGCGATAATCCTGTAAAGCAGTGTATACTTTGCAGCTGGCACCAGCATACTCTCTAATTAATTCAATTAAATCGGAAATTTCATTTTTGTTTTCCTCACAGACAAAAACTGTCGGTTGAGGTGTCAATCCCACCGATTTTATAGCTTTAACAATATTCATCAGATTGGCGAAATCACCTTCCCTGTTTGCAAAATAATCATGGTATCTCTCAAGCCCATAAAAAGTAGTATCCACATAAACAACACCGGCCTCTTTTACTTTTTCTAAATAATGCATAAGTTCTAAATCATCTCTATAACGTATTCCATTAATCTGTAAATACTTTGCACCGATAAAATCCAAGCTTTTATTAAACTCAATATTGTCTATGAGCTCAGGATAATCGGCGCAATGGCTAATTGCATAACATAGAAAGAAGTCACTTATTCCTCTTTCTTTTCGCCAATGTGCAAAACGCTCAGCTATTTTCTTGCCGCGATAATATTCAATACCATTTGCTTTTTTGCAGGAGCGGAAAAAGCAATACCTGCATGCACATGAACAAGGTATGTTATGATTGATTATCATTAGTCCCTTATTTTCCATATCACTGTCTCCTTCAGCAAATAATAATTTTACCGGTAACTCTATGTTACCACCTCTTCCGAATAATACCAGACTTATAATTTAAGTTATGACATTGTTGTAATTATCTACGGACACAAAAATAGCATCATCGCTTATGAAGATGCTATATAAAGTGCTTTCAGTCCGAATAGCAGCCAGTATTTTAACTGTTTCCGGCATTACAAATCCCAAAATCTCACGCCTTTGTCTTGCCTAACTTACTCAGATCCCAGGAAACGTTACCTTTTGAATTTTGATTAATATCTTTTTGTATATTCTTCTTTAAGAAAAAAGTTATGAAATATAGAATCAGTCCTGTAGCAACAAATATAAATGCTGTTTTAGATTCCGAATAAATAAAGGATTTCATTGCATTTAGCTCATCCAGCTGCAGATCCTTTCGTTCTAACATCTGTTTTTGTACATCATATATATAAAACCCCATATATCCCGAAAATAAAGAACATAACAAACTGCCAATATACGAAAATATAAGCGCACATCCTTTGTATTTTTTTGGACTTCCGGGATAATGCTTTAAGAAATAGTTTCTGAACAATGAAATTGCAACACATATCGGTAATACAATGCTTACTAAAATGACAATATCAGGAATCAACATAATGATATCCAGGCCTCCTATTTAAACCATTTACTTATTTGTTCTCTTGAATATTACCAAACACGCCCAAACTAATAATATCAATAATTTTCCATATTGTCAAAAAATAGTTATGAAGCCTCATGAATTATGTCCTTACAATAGTAGATGTTGCCGCTTACATAAGATCAAAGAACGCGAAGATTGTAGCAATATGTTTTATATGATACGATATGACATGAACTAACTTATAAGCGGGAGATGAACTCATATGAGGTTTTACCGAGGTAACGGCTCAGTGCAGTTGATATAATCTGTTAGCAGATTGTACTGAGGAAAATATATTTGCCAACAGTCTCAACTGTACTTATTTCGTGATTTAAATCAAAATAACACGGAGGATTACAGTGATGAAAATATATAACCCAAATATAAAAAATATTAATAGAATAGAATTTTCAGTGACGAATTGTTGCACTAGCAGATGCAAGCATTGTTCAGTCGGTGAAATAAAAGGAACAGATAATATCTCTGTCGAACCGGCAATCGAAGTAATAGAGCTACTCACAAAAGAGTATAAAGTAGAGTCTGTAATGACTTTTGGCGGAGAGCCATTGCTGTTTGCCGAAACAACATGTACGATTCATAAAAAAGCAACCGAATGCGGCATACCAATCCGTCAGATAATTACTAATGGTTGTTTTACTAAAGATGAATTACGAATGCAGCATGTGGCTAAAGCATTGAATGAGTGTGGTGTTAATGAAATATTGCTGTCCATTGATTGTTTTCATGAAGAATTTCTTCCGCTAACATGGGTACATAGTTTTGCTGAAAAATTGGTAGACAATTATAGAGAAAGACTTAGGCTGCATCCAGCGTGGGTAGTTAATGAAACACATGACAACCCTTATAATCAAAGGACCAGGCATTGCTTAAAATTTTTTGATGATTTGCAAATTGATATTGATGAAGGCAACAACGTTTACCCATCCGGAAATGCAGTCAAATATTTGAACGAATA
>JAUZPX010000132.1 GCA_030705695.1 Bacillota bacterium | reverse complement strand
TAGCAGGAGAATTTTGGAAAATACATAAATTGACAATACTACACACGATATCATATGATATAATACTGTCAGAAGAAGCGGAAAGCACCATATTGATTAAAAATGTGCAAGTAATGTAAATAATAAGAAGTGCAATAAAGACACCTGTCATAATCGGTTTTCTCGGTTTTTTCAACACACAGTAAACGAGACAGAGTATCACCAGAAGTACTGAAAATATTATAATAAATGGATTAATCGGCATAGCTGCTTCCTCTTTTTAATAACATTGCTGTTTTTAATACAGCAGTTTGTGTTTTTGAATCGGGGATTTGGTTATTCAGAACCATTTCGACTGCCTTTTGAAGTGGAATTTTTTCAATCTCGAGAAATTCATCCTCATCAGGAGCTGCCTCACCTAAACTTGCAACACGGCAAAAATACAAGTGAATAATCTCGTCTGTGTAGCCTGGGGAGGGATACAGCTGACCAAGCGTTATATACGAATATCCTGTGGCACCTGTTTCTTCCAAAAGCTCACGCTTTCCGTTTTCCAAAGGATCGCTGCCTTTTTCCAGCTTACCTGCCGGCAGCTCCAGAACAACTTCGTGGTAAGGATACCGAAACTGGCGTACAAACAAAAGTTCATTATCTTCAGTTAAAGCAGCAATGCAGACACCTCCGGGATGATGAACAACTTCTCTGCTCGCTTCTTTTCCATTGGACAACATAACAGTATCGCCTGTAACGTTAATAATTCTACCGTTAAAAATTATATCACTTTTTATTTTTTTCTCAGATAAATCCATATTTGACATCCTTTGAATCATACTATATATAAGACGGGGTGAAGACATGAAATTAATGAATGATTTATTGCATACGCCGGCATGCGAGGATGTACGGCGTGAATTGATTGAAAACCTTTGTGCAGAGTACAGCTGTGTGACGAAGAAGGTTATCGGTCAAAGCGAGTGCGGCAGAGATATCGATGCGCTCTGTTTCGGTACACAAGATCATGTTGTTTTATTCGCAGGCGCATTTCATGGGCTGGAGTGGATTACGTCACTTGTTTTGCTTGATTTTGCAAGAAAAATTGCTGAAGCTGTGAATACTTCCGAAAGTATCGGAGGTATAAAAATCGGACGTTTTTTAAAGCGCCGAGGCCTTGTTATTATACCGTGTATGAACCCTGACGGCGTTGAAATTGCCATAAATGGTGTTGAAACAGCAGGGAAGTACAGCGATCTTGTCCAAAGCATTTGTAATGGTGACCTAAGTATATGGCAAGCGAATGCCAGAGGTGTGGACTTAAATCATAATTACAACGCAGAGTGGGATGCCCTTCATGAATTAGAGCGAAAAAATGGCATTACAAAGCCGAATTATACCCGTTTTGGCGGAGAAAAGCCTGAAAGCGAATTGGAAACCAAAGCATTATGTGAATACTGCCGTAATCAGAATATTCGCCATGCTGTTGCATTTCATAGCCAAGGTGAGGAAATCTACTACGACTTTGGAAATAAAACCCCTGAACGTTCGCTGCATATGGCACAGGTAATGGCTTCTGTTTGCGGTTACACGGTTTCAAAGCCCGAGGGGCTTGCATTAGGCGGCGGGTTTAAGGATTGGTTTATATCGGAATTCGGTAAGCCTGGTTTTACATTGGAGCTTGGAAAAGGGAAAAACCCGTTGCCGATTGAGGATCTCGATGGCATTATAGCAAAAATAGAAGACATGCTAGCGTTATGCACAATTATGTGAAATATTTAAAATGCTATAATAACAGGAGAACGGCGGTTCTCCTGTTTTTAAATAAATTAATTAAAATAAATATTATACCACACCAAAAAGATATAAATTGTCCAGATTTTGCGGCTGTTGTCTTCTTTGTTTTGATAATGCTCGTCCAAAAATTCAATAAGAGCATCTGTATTAAAGAATTTTTTTGCAGTTTCGCTCTGAAACATTTCTTTAACTATATTGTAGTAATGCTCGTCCCTTAGCCACACACGAGTCGGCACTGGGAATCCGAGTTTTTTCTTTTGTGCGGTTTGCTCGGGAAGATGCCGTAATGCAGCCATACGCATAGCATATTTTGTGTTTTTTCGGTTGACTCTAAGTTTCGTTGGAATCGATGAAGCAACCTTAAATACTTCCTTATCTAAAAACGGAACACGAAGTTCCAAAGAATTTGCCATGCTCATACGGTCAGCCTTTAAAAGAATATCTCCGACCATCCATAGATTTATATCAAGATACTGCATTTTTGTTACGTCATCACAGTCTTTAACACGTGAGTAATATTTTTGGCAGAGATCTTGCGGACGTGTAACGATAGACGGGTCTTTTAAAAGGCGGCGTTTTTCCTCATCATCGTACATAAATGCATTGCCAATAAATTTTTCTTCTGTCGGTCTTGCGCCGCGCAGAATATATCCTCGTCCTTTTATATGAGGGAATTTTTTTGCAACCTTTGCAAGCCAGATTCTGAAGCTATATGGCAAAATCTTCTGATACATCTTAAACACACGAGGTTCGTTATATACAGTATATCCGCCAAAAAGCTCATCGGCTCCTTCGCCTGAAAGCACAACTTTTACGTATTCGCTGGCGAGTTTAGATACAAAATACAAAGCAATACAAGACGGGTCAGCAAGAGGCTGATCCATATGATACTGCACTTTTTCTATATTATCCCAAAATTCTTCGCTTGAAATAACTTTATAATGATGCTCAACACCGATTTTCTCGGAAAGTTCCTTTGCATAGCTTATTTCATTGTATTTAAGTCCAAAATCAAAGCCAACCGTAAAAGTTTTTTGATCGGCAAAATAAGTTGAAACATAACTTGAGTCCACTCCGCTTGAAAGAAAGCAGCCTACTTCTACGTCACTGATTTTGTGGGCATTAACGGAATCTTCAAAGACTTTTTCTATTTTGTCGATGGCTTCTGCTTCGGTTAGGGAATTATCGGGGTGAAATTGAGCTTCAAAATAACGTTCGGTAGTGATTTCGCCGTCTTTGTACCAAAGAAAGTGCCCAGGCAACAGGCAATATACGCCCTCAAAAAATGTTTCAGGAGGTACTGCATATTGGAAAGACAAGTAGTTGTCGAGCGTTTTATAATTAAATTTCTTTTCAAAATTTGGAAATTGTAAGATGCTTTTTATCTCGGAAGCGTATATGAAATTATCACCGCAAACGCAGTAATGCACAGGCTTTATTCCGAAAAAGTCACGGGCAATAAAGACAGAATGGTCTTTTGTGTTATAAATCGCAAAGCCAAACATACCACGCAGCTTGTTAAGCATAGATTCGCCCCATTGCTCAAACCCATGAATAAGCACTTCGGAATCTGACTGAGTATAAAATACATGGCCAGCATCCAAAAGCTCACTACGCAGATCCTGATAATTATAAATTTCGCCGTTAAATGTTAAAACAAGAGTTTTATCTTCGTTATAGATAGGTTGATGTCCGGCGTTTAAGTCAATAATGCTTAGGCGGCGAAAGCCCATGGAGATAGACTCATCTTCAAAAAAGCCCGAAGAATCAGGTCCCCTGTGAGTGATTACATCCGTCATGTTTTTAATAATATCGCTTCTGTTTATAATTTCGCCTGTAAAACCGCAAATTCCGCACATATTCAAGTAGTCCTTCCCAAAAAATAAACGAATCATCTACGAAATAACTTTTACCATTTTATCACAAATATAACATTCTTGCAATAAAACGCCGCACAGATTTTTCTGTGCGGCAAGTGTTATTTAAAATTATTGTTGAGTTTGACCTGTATCGGCAACAAGTGAAATTGTTATTGTATATGATTGACCCTGGCTTGGATTATTTGTCGCAGGACGATATAGCTTTACTTGTACTTTATCGCCTGGTGAATGCTTTGCCAGAACAGCGTATACATCTTGGAAAGTTGAAACATTGGTACCGTCAATTGCCGTTAGAACATCGCCTTTTTGTACTTTTGTTCCGCTAAGAGGACTGTCGCTTGTTACGCCGGCAATCAATATTCCGTTAGGAAGACCCTGAGTAGCTGAATTTGAGCTGCTGACTTCCTGGCCAGTAATTCCAAGGCGTACTCTGCCTGAAACATAGCCTTGTTTTATAAGATCATTTATAACACTTTGGGCAGTGTCAATTGGAATAGCGAATCCCATGCCTTCAAAATTTTGAAGTACGATTTTTGAGGTATTAATACCAATAACCTTACCGTCTAACGTGAGGAGCGGTCCACCGCTGTTACCAGGGTTAATTGCAGCATCGGTTTGAATATATTTTACCAAGCTGTTAAGCTCAATTGAACGGTTTACTGCCGATACACAGCCTCTGGTTAACGAGTTCTGGAAGTCAAGTCCTTCAGGATTTCCGATTGCAATAACATCTTGTCCGACTTTTAATTTATCAGAGTCGCCAAATTCTGCAGCGGTCAAACCTG
>JAUZPX010000131.1 GCA_030705695.1 Bacillota bacterium | reverse complement strand
ACAGGGTGGTTCAACGGTATCAAGTCAGTCTGTTACATACAACACTACTGCTTCCCAGCCGTCAGCTCCTTCAAGGGCAGCTTACACATTCAAAGGTTGGTATACAACCGCAAGCGGTGGAAGTCCTATAAGTTGGAGCACCCCGATTACCGCTGATGTAACTTACTATGCTCAATGGACAATGAATACATATACAGTTGTGTATCATTATACAGACGCATCGGGAAATTCTGCTTCATCAACTGCAGTAACTATTTCAACAGGAAATGTTCCTGTAATGCAAGACTTACTGGATGATGCGAATAACCATATTTCAGGTACAGGTAATTATAATAATACTTGGAGTTCTAACGGAACAACTGGATGCATAATTTCAAATAACGGATTAAATTACGATTTCTATTCAACATATACTTACACTTGCACTATTCATTATGTTTATAAAGATCGTTCTTCAATATCTGGTACAGATACTTTTGATAATGCTCCTGATAAGACCTATAGTACTTCATCAGGATATACAATTAATAATACAAGCGGTGTAAATTTAGCTCCGACAGTTGGAAATGTTTCTGGTTCTGATATGGCTCCAGAAATTTCAAACGTTGTGTATGATTATTACTGGTATTTAGGATCATTAACCAAAAATGCTGATGGTACTTATACATTGACTGCCGACTCGGAATATCATCCATACATAGTTACAATTCTTTATAACGGAAATACTTATTCAACAACAACTTACAACTATCAAGATAATGTTGCTTTGAATGCATTGAATATTTTGCAAGGTTCTGACAAATTTGGTCAGTGGCTGCAAGCTGATGGAACTCTTAGTACTCCTGTATTTACATTATTAAGTACCTCTTATGCTTATGCATTCCGCGCAACTCAAAATAATTTGATTGTTAAACTTGTTGTGAAAAGTGATTCAGCATCTCAGGTTGCTTCATACACAGGTATTGAATTGGATCCATGTGTATATGAAAGTCTTGTAAACGGTTCTACAACTACAATCCAAGGTGGATTCCTTATCACAGAACACTTCGCAAACGGTTCCACTGAAAGCAGAACTACAATCAAAAAATATGGAATTTTAAGATATCTAATTACCAGCAATGGCGGTACAACAAATGCATCATTCTCAACGGCACAGTTCTTAAGCGTAGCTGGAGGAACTGCAGTTTCCGGAATTACAAATGTATGTATTTACGATTCAGTTGCTGGAACAGGAACAAATGTAAACACAAATAATGCTATTATTTATCGTGTTTCATTAACAGATAATTCTACAAACGAGCAAAAGGTTTATGGAATTGTTGCTTACATGATTGATAGCAACGGCAATATATACTTATCGAATAACATTACAAACACTCCGAGCACAGCCGGAATGACAACTACTATTCAAAAGTTTGATATTGCTAACAGGAATAACCCATATGATCCTACCAATGGAATTTATCCAACTATAACGACAACTTAATTAAATTAATCTCTTGCATTTTTTAAAACTATCATATATAATATTATAGGTGGATGAATATATGTTATACTACTATGTTACGGAGGAAAAAAAATATGAAGAAATCATATGAGTTTCCTGATTTTACAGAGATAAAATTCACAGTAATTGATTCTATTGCTGTTACTGAATCAAGAACAGATCCTACATCTCCTACAATTTTTGAGTTAGGACCAGATGTTTTGGATTAACTCTCAAAGGTTTATTGGGGCAAACGTATACGTTTGCCCCTTTTTTGGTTTTATTTTACTATGAGGTGGATGTTGAATGAAATGCAAAATTGCGGACTTAATTGTTCTTATTGAACCTAAATATAACAGACTCTGTGAACATATAAAGCCATATGTTATTCAAACGGATGAAAATACTGATATTAATATTGAAATTAATGAGGAGACAATTAATACAATTTGTAAAGATCCTTTATGGACAATTGAAGATGCCGAAATTTTAGTTTCGTCACGGGAATTTTATAGGGCACTTACCTTGTTTGATGGGTTTATGTTACATTCTTCTGCCTTAGCATATAAAGGCGGAGCATATTTATTTTCAGCTGAACCAGGTGTTGGGAAATCGACACATACTTCTTTATGGCAAAAATATTTGGGTGACGATAATGTTACAATTATTAATGATGATAAACCCGCAATAAGGGCACAAAACGGTGAAGTGTTTGCTTATGGTACCCCGTGGAGCGGTTCTTCCGATCTTCATACAAATGTAAAAGTACCGTTAAAGGCAATCGTATTTATTGAAAGATCAGAAGATAATTGGGTTAAAAAAATTAATCAGTCAATTGCTTTGCCTTTGTTAATTGAGCAAACAACAAGGCATTTAAATCAAAAGGAAATGGAAAGACTTTTGCAAACAATTAATACAGTTGTTTCGCAAATTCCGATATATAAAATGGGCTGCAATATCGGCGAAGATGCTGTAAAAACTGCTTTAAAAAATCTTGTGGAAAATGTAGACAGTACTATGATATAATAATAAAATAGAAACTTAATTTAAATTTTTTAAGATATGAAGGGCATGAGATATGAAAATTAAAGACGGTTTTATTCTACGACAAGTTGCAGGAAGCAGTATTGTTGTTCCTATTGGAAAAAAAGCTGTTGATTTTAATGGAATGATTAACCTTAACGATACAGGTGCATTCCTTTGGGCATGTCTTGAAAAAGATATTACAACTGATGAATTAATAAAATTAATGATAAATGAATATGACGTAACTTATGAACAAGCAAAGACCGATATTGGGAAGTTTGTTGTTAAGTTAAAGGATGCTGATTTACTTGAATAAAAAAGTATCTATGAATGAATTGTCGCCATTGATTTTCGAGATGCTTTCAAGCGGGGGAGAAGTTACGTTTACCGTTACGGGAATTAGCATGTTGCCGCTGTTACATGAAGGAATTGATACTGTCACATTGTCTTCAGCAAAGAGTAAACTGAAAAAATATGATTTACCTTTGTATAAACGTAAAAACGGAGCTTTTGTGCTTCATCGAGTTGTAAAAGTCACAAAAGATGACGGATACATTATGTGCGGCGATAATCAGTTTTATCCCGAATACGGTATTACGGATAAACAAATTATCGGAATAGTTAAAAGAATCGGTAAGCCAAACAAAACTATTTATGTTAACACTTTTCGTTATAAATTATATTGCCGTTTTTGGGTGAATACACGCTTTATTAGACGAGTTTGTGCATCTATAAAAAATAGAGGAAAGAGATTACTTAAATTGGGTTAATATTGCAAAAAGGAGGGTTTGTATGAGGATTTTCAGCAAAAATTCATCAGCGTTCAGATGGATAGTATCAAAATCGAAGTTTCAGGCATTAAATATCTTTTGTATTGTTTTGCTTTATTCGCTTTTGGCTTTGCTGGGGATTTTTACAGCAAACGTCTCTAAACAAGTAGTAGATAGTGCAGTAGGCCATCAAATGAGCAAGCTTATCTACTATGGAATTGTTTTTGCAATAATTTTGCTTTTACAAATTTTTATTAAAATAATATCACGTATATTGATTTTTAAAATATCAACTAAAATTGAAATTAAAATTAAATTAGAACTGTTTGATAATATTCTTAATAAAGACTACGCCAAAATTACTAAATATCATAGCGGCGAGCTTATAAACCGCCTGACAAGCGATATTAGTGTTGTAACCGATGCTATTACTACTATTTTGCCTAATCTTGCGTTTATGGCGGTAAAGATCGTCGGTGTATTTTATGTTCTGTTTTTAATAGATTACCGTTTTGCTCTTGTTTTTGTTATTATGTATGCGCTTTTTACACTGGCATCGCGATTATTTAAAAGTAAAATGAAAAAGCTTCATAAAGACTGCCAGGCTTCCGACGGAAAGGTTAGATCCTTTTTGCAGGAAATTATCGAAAGTCTTATAGTAGTTAAAGCTTTTGGAGCTGAAAATAAAGCTGTAAGTGATGCTACTCAGCTACAGCAGGAAAATTATGCTATGCGCCGAAAAAAGAACATTTTCAGCATTTTTTCAAGCACAGGTTTTTCTTTTGTTTTTTCGGCAGGATATATATATGGTCTGGTTTGGGGTGCGTTTGGGATTTTTAATAATACTCTCACTTATGGTACGTTAACGCAGATATTATCACTTGTCGGACAGGTGCAGTCACCTGTGTCAGACTTAACATCCATTATGCCCAAATATTATTCTGCATTAGCTTCTGCCGAACGTATTATGGAAGTTGCGAATTTGCCAGATGAAGTAGAAATCAACGATGAAAAACAGATTAATTGTTCGAAAATTTACAAAGAATTAAAGTGTATTTCTTTTAAAAATATTACGTTTAAATATGACAGAGATTTGGTAATTGACCATTCAAGCTTATCAATTAATAAAGGCGATTTTGCAGTTATTACTGGCATT
>JAUZPX010000130.1 GCA_030705695.1 Bacillota bacterium | reverse complement strand
CATTTTTCGCATGACCCGAAGCCATAATAGCAAGTGTATCGTTTGTAGACATATCTCCGTCTACCGACACCATATTATAGCTAACATCAACCGCTTCTTTCAGCGCTTTTAAAAGCATTTCGCTTGAAATTGCGCAATCGGTTGTTACAAAGCTTAACATAGTACCCATGTTTATGTGAATCATACCGCTGCCCTTTGCAATACCGCCGATTTTTACGGTTTTACCGCCGATTGTTGTTTCAACAGCACATTCTTTTTTTATTGTATCGGTTGTCATGATAGCTTCAGCGGCATCAGTACCGCCCTCTTTTGACAGTACGGAAACAAGCTTTTTAATGTTGTTTTGAATTGGCTCTATCGGTAACGGCTGACCTATTACACCTGTCGAGGCGATAATAACATCGTTTGCGCTTATGTTCAGCTCCTGTGCTGCAAGCTCTGCCATTTGTTTTGCTTTTATCTGTCCTCCTGATGTACAAGCGTTTGCGTTTCCGCTGTTTGCAATTACAGCCTGTGCCTTGCCGTTAGCAATATGCTCTTTTGTTACGGCAATTGCGTAAGACTTAACTATATTTTTTGTGAAAACTGCGGCAGTATTGCAAAGAGCATCGGCAACAATAAGTGCTACATCACGTTTTGAAGTATTTGAAGGCTTTATTCCGCAGCATAGTCCCGCTGCTGTGAAGCCAATCGGTGCTGTCACACCGCCGCTAATATATTTATATGACATAGTTATTCTCCTGTAATTTATCAGAATGCAGGCGGAACAATCGTTAGCCCCGTTTTTTCATCCAACCCCAGAACAATGTTCATGTTCTGAATCGCCTGACCTGCCGCTCCCTTTACCATATTATCGATTGCCGAAACTGCAATCAGCGTACCTGTACGCTCGTCAATATGAAGCGAAACATCGCAGAAATTCGAGTACTTCACGTCATGAATGTTTGCATTCTGCCCATCTGGAAGCAGTCTGACAAAATATTCGTTTTTATAAAAGTCCTCGTAAGCAGTGCGAATTTGTTCTTTTGTTACGCCGTTTTTCAACTTAAGATAACAAGTTGAAAGAATCCCTCTGTTTACAGGAAGCAAATGAGGAACAAACGTAATTGTCACTTTTTCGCCTGCTAAATGAGATAAAGTCTGTTCAATTTCAGGAGTATGGCGATGAGTTGCAACTTTATAAGGATAAAATGCTTCATTCAGTTCAGGATAATGAGAGCCCTGAGTTAATCCTCTTCCTGCTCCTGTTACGCCTGATTTACAGTCGGCTATAATGCCATGAAGCTCAACCAAATCCGATTTAATTGCCGGAGCCATTGCAAGCGGTACGCCTGTAGTATAACAACCCGGGTTGGCAATTGTTGTTTTGCCTTTTATGTTCTCTCTAAACAGCTCGGGAAGCGCATAAACGGCCGAGTTATGCAATTCCTTATAAATAAATTCGCCTTTGTACCATTCTTTGTAATCTTCTTCGTTTTCCAAACGGAAATCAGCACCCAAATCAATAAATATCTTATTTTTATCAAAACAGGTTTTTGCCAGTTCCTGTGAAAGTCCGTGAGGCAATGCAGCGAAAATCACTTCACTTTTTTCTACTACATCGTCAGCATTTTCGCAAGTTAGGTCGACTAAAAAACGATATGAAGGATACACTTCCGAAATTGCCTTGCCCTCAAAGCTGACTGAACTTATTGCAGCGATTTCCGCATTTTCATGGCTCATAAGAAGCCTTACAAGCTCTGTACCGGCATATCCTGTCGCTCCAACTATTCCCACTTTAACTTTCATATCAGACAAATCCTTTTTCAATTGTTTCTTTTAAGCGGTTCGCCTGGAAACGAACGTTTTCACTGCATGGCGAGCCTAAAACTTTGCGCTCGTTAACACAGCGGTCAAGCGAAATCGCATCGTAAATATCATTATCAAAAACATTACAAACTGCTTGATAATCAGTAATAGAAAGTTCTTCAAGCGTAGTGTTTTTATCTATACACGTTGCAACAAGCTGCCCTGTAATTTTATAAGCATCACGGAAAGGCATACCTTTTTTCGTTAGATAATCAGCGCAATCCGTTGCGTTAATAAAACCTCTTGCCGCTGCATTTCGCATATTGTTTTTCAATACTTTCATTGTTTCAATCATCGGTGTAAATGCTGTCAAACACATTTTCACAGTATCTACGGCATCAAAAACGGCTTCTTTGTCTTCCTGCATATCTTTATTATAAGCAAGCGGAATACCTTTCATTACAGTAAGAAGCGTCATCAAGTCGCCGAAAACACGGCCGCTTTTGCCACGCACCAATTCGGCAATATCAGGATTTTTTTTCTGAGGCATAATGCTTGAACCTGTCGAAAATGCATCATCAAGCTCAATAAACTTAAACTCCCATGAGCACCACATGATTATTTCTTCGCTAAAACGTGACAAGTGAACCATTATTATCGACAATACCGATGCGATTTCCAAACAAAAATCTCGGTCTGAAACGCCGTCAAGGCTGTTGTTTGTCACTCGTGAAAAACCAAGCAATTTAGCTGTCAGCTCACGGTTAATAGGATATGTCGTTCCTGCAAGCGCTCCGCTTCCAAGCGGCATTTCATCCATGCGTTCTATGCAATCGTCAAGGCGACTTAAATCTCTTTTAAGCATCTCGCCGTATGCTAGTAGATGATGCCCAAATGTAATCGGCTGAGCTCTTTGCAGGTGTGTATAGCCAGGCATAACTGTTTCGGAATTTTCCAATGCTTTGTCGCAAATTACAGAAATAAGGTCGCACAGAAGCTTTTGAATTCCCGCTGCTTCGTTTTTTAAATACATACGAATATCAAGAGCAACTTGGTCATTACGGCTTCGTGCTGTATGCACTCTCTTCCCCGTATCTCCGAGACGCTTTGTAAGCTCTGCTTCAACGAAAGAATGGATATCCTCCGCTTCCATATCGATAGGCAGAGAACCACTTTCAATATCGCTTAAAATTGCGGAAAGCTCTTTACAAATAAGCTCAGATTCACTCTTTTCGATAATTCCGCACTCACCAAGCATTGTGGCATGAGCAATACTGCCTGTTATATCTTCACGGTACATACGCTTATCAAACGGTATTGACGAGTTAAAGTCGTTTGTAGTTTTTGAAAGCTCCTTTTGAAAGCGCCCTGTCCATAATTTCATGATTTACCCCTCGGCATTCTCTTATTTTTTAAGCTTTTTCATTGCCTGAACCTGTACAGGCAAACCAAAAAGATTTATAAATCCTGCGGAATCCTTTTGATCGTAAACATCATCTTCATCAAATGTAGCAATATCTTCATCATACAAAGAATACGGCGAGCTTACGCCTGCATCGATGATATTGCCTTTATATAATTTAAGTTTTACTTCCCCAGTTACAGTTTCCTGTGTGCTGTCAACAAAAGCAGAAAGTGCCTCTCTAAGCGGTGTAAACCATTGTCCAAAATAAACAAGTTCGGCAAAACGAATGCCAACATTTTGCTTGTAGTGGTAAGTGTCACGGTCAAGGCAGATTTCCTCAAGCTTATTGTGAGCCGCATAAAGGATAGTACCACCGGGAGTTTCATAAACGCCCCTGGACTTCATTCCTACCAAGCGGTTTTCTACCATATCGATAGTTCCGATACCGTTTGCGCCGCCTACTTGATTCAGCTTCTCAACGATTTCCACTGCACTCAACTTTTGACCGTCGATTGCAACAGGAACACCCTTTTCAAAGGAAATTGTTACATATGTTGGCTTATCGGGAGCCTGCTCGGGAGAAACCGATAATTCCAAAAAGCCTTCTTTGTTATATAACGGCTCGTTTATCGGATTTTCAAGATCCATTCCCTCATGGCTTAAATGCCAAATATTTTTGTCTTTGCTGTAATTTGTTTCTCTATTGATTTTGAGCGGAATGTTATGTTTCTCGGCATATTCAATTTCGTCATCACGTGATTTAAGATCCCATTCTCTCCACGGAGCGATTATCTTCATCTGAGGAGCAAATGCCTTAATTGTAAGCTCAAAACGCACCTGGTCGTTTCCTTTTCCAGTGCAACCGTGGCAAATAGCGTCGGCGCCTTCTTTTAAGGCGATTTCAACGATTCTTTTTGCAATTACGGGACGCGCAAAAGAAGTTCCGAGCAAATATTTATTTTCGTAAACAGCGCCTGCTTTTAATGTAGGCCAAACATATTCTTCAATAAATTCTTTTTTCAAATCCTCAATATAAAGCTTGGAAGCACCTGTTTTTATTGCTTTTTCTTCAAGCCCGTCAAGCTCGGTGCCCTGACCGACATCGCCAGAAACAGCGATTACTTCGCAATTGTCATAATTTTCTTTAAGCCAAGGAATAATAATTGATGTATCCAGCCCGCCTGAATATGCAAGCACTACTTTCTTGATTTTCTGACTCATAAAACAAACAAACCCTTCCAGATAATTCTTTTTATTTTTAAATTATATTATACACATAATATGAAAAAAATCAAGTATTCATTGCATAAATATTCAAATTTATGCACTTTTGTACCAATGCCCAATTTACTGCAACAACCTTTGTTTCATT
>JAUZPX010000013.1 GCA_030705695.1 Bacillota bacterium | reverse complement strand
CGTATACCGCCGTATGAACGACATCCCGTATTCTTGGGGTACTGCTGTTAACGTACAGCCTATGGTATTCGGTAACTTAAACGATAATTCCGGTACAGGCGTTGCCTTTACTCGTGACCCAGCAACAGGAGAAAGAGCACTGTTCGGTGAATATCTCATCAATGCACAAGGCGAAGACGTTGTTGCAGGTATCCGTACACCAAGCCATATCACAAAGCTTGAGCAGGATATGCCTGAGGTTTACAATCAATTTGTTGAAATTGCAAACCGTCTTGAGACACACTACAAAGACATGCAAGACATGGAATTCACCATTGAAAACGGTAAATTATATATGCTTCAAACAAGAAACGGCAAAAGAACAGCAGCTGCTGCTTTGAAAATTGCTGTTGACCTTGTTAAAGAAGGCATGATTAATGAAAAAGAAGCTGTATTAAGAGTTGATCCTAAACAGCTTGACGCTCTTCTTCACCCGCAATTCGATACAGCTGCTTTAAAGGCTGCTAAGCCAATAGGTACAGGTCTTGCTGCTTCTCCGGGTGCTGCCTGCGGTAAAACAGTATTTACTGCCGAAGATGCAAAAGCATGGGCTGCAAAGGGAGAAAAAGTTGTTCTCGTTCGTCTTGAGACTTCACCTGAAGACATCGAAGGCATGAATGCTGCTGAAGGTATCCTTACAGTTCGCGGCGGTATGACATCACATGCTGCTGTTGTTGCACGTGGAATGGGTACATGCTGTGTATCCGGCTGCGGCGAAATCGTTATTGATGAAGAAGCAAAAGTATTTACACTCGGCGGTCTAACAATTAAAGAGGGCGACTATATTTCTCTTGATGGTTCTACCGGTGCTATTTACGGTTCAGCTATTCCTACTGTTGAAGCTAAAATCTCAGGCGACTTCGATGTATTCATGAAGTGGGCTGACAGCTACCGTACGCTTAAAGTAAGAACAAATGCCGATAACCCACGTGATACAGCACAAGCTGTTAAATTCGGTGCTGAAGGTATTGGTCTTTGCCGTACAGAGCATATGTTCTTTGAGGGTGACAGAATCAAAGCTATCCGTGAGATGATTTGTTCTAAAACCCAAGAAGAGAGAAAAGCTGCTCTTGCAAAGATTATGCCGTATCAACAGGGTGACTTCGAAGAAATGTACAAAGTTCTCGAAGGCAGACCTATGACAATCCGTTTCTTGGATCCTCCTCTCCATGAGTTCGTTCCAACTAAGGAAGAAGATATTGAAGAGCTTGCAAAAGAGATGAAGATTTCTGTAGAAGAAATCAAAAACGTAATCTCTAGCTTACACGAGTTCAACCCAATGATGGGTCACCGTGGCTGCCGTCTTGCTGTAACTTATCCTGAAATCGCAGAGATGCAGACAACAGCTGTTATCAACGCTGCTATCGCTGTGAATAAGGCTAATCCGGAATATAAGATTGTTCCTGAAATCATGATTCCGCTCGTTGGCGAAGTCAAAGAGTTAAAATACGTTAAAGATGTTGTCACATCAACAGCTGATAAAATCATTGCTGATGCAGGCGTAGACATGAAATATCATGTCGGTACAATGATCGAAATCCCACGTGCTGCTTTAACAGCCGATGAGATCGCTCAGGAAGCTGAATTCTTCAGCTTTGGTACTAACGACCTTACACAGATGACATTCGGCTTCAGCCGTGATGACGCTGGTAAATTCCTCGACAGCTATTATGAAGCTAAGATCTTCGAATCCGATCCGTTTGCAAAGCTTGACCAAATCGGCGTTGGCAAACTCGTGAAGATGGCTGCTGAGCTTGGACGTAAGACTCGCCCTGACATTAAGCTTGGTATCTGCGGCGAACACGGCGGAGATCCTTCAAGCGTTGAGTTCTGCCATAATGTTGGACTTAACTATGTTTCTTGCTCACCGTTCAGAGTACCAATCGCAAGACTTGCTGCAGCTCAAGCAGCACTCAAGAGCGGCAAATAATCCTATAAAATTAATCAATAAAAGCGTATTGTCAGTAATGACAGTACGCTTTTTGTTATGAAAAATCCCTTTAATCATTAATTAAAGGGATTTGTAAATAATATTTATTTTTAAAATGCCTGTTCCAAGTCTGCGATTATATCATCAATATGCTCCGTTCCGATTGATAGACGAATCGTGTTCGGCTTGATTCCCTGCTCAAGGAGCTCATCGGTGCTTAGCTGAGAATGAGTTGTACTTGCTGGATGTATAACAAGCGATTTCACGTCAGCGACATTGGCAAGAAGTGAGAATATCTCAAGCCTGTCAATGAAGGCCTTGGCAGTATCCGCATCACCTTTGATTTCAAAAGTAAATATGGAACCTGCGCCGTTGGGGAAATAACTTTCGTATAAAGCATGGTCTGGATGATTTTTAAGTACGGGATGGTTTACCGCCTCTACCTGAGGGTGATTTGAAAGATATTCCACTACCTTTAATGCGTTTGATACATGACGCTCTACACGCAGTGACAGTGTTTCAAGTCCCTGCAAAAACAGGAAAGAATGGAAAGGGCTTAATGCGGCCCCGGTATCTCTAAGAAGCGTGACTCTAATTTTAATTATGTAGGCCAAGTTTCCAGCCGCTTCCGTAAGCACTACGCCATGATAGCTTGAGTTTGGCTTGGAAAGCCCGGGGAATTTGTCGTTTGCTGCCCAGTCGAATTTGCCTGAATCAACAATAACTCCGCCGATTGCAGTGCCGTGCCCGCCTATGAATTTTGTTGCGGAATGTATTACGACGTCTGCTCCGTGTTCAATTGGACGGAACAGGTAAGGAGTAGCAAACGTATTATCTACAATCAAAGGAAGTCCGTATTTATGAGCTATTGCAGCCACAGCTTCGACATTCACAATTGTGGAATTTGGATTTCCAAGTGTTTCGATAAAGATTGCTTTTGTATTCGGCTTAATCGCTTGCTCGAAATTTTCAGGTTCGCTTCCGTCAACAAACGTTGTTTTAATACCGAAATCGGGAAGAGTATGGGCAAGAAGGTTATAAGAACCGCCGTAGATTCGTTTGTCGGATACTATATGATCTCCTGCATTTGCGATGTTCTGAATCGCATACGTTAACGCTGCCGCACCTGATGCGGTTGCAAGTGCGGCGGCGCCGCCTTCAAGAGCTGCAATACGCTGCTCAAAAACATCGGATGTCGGGTTCATAAGCCTGCTGTATATATTTCCGCCTTCAGAAAGTCCGAATCTTCCTGCTGCCTGCGCGGAATCTGCAAAAACGTATGAAGATGTTGCGTATATCGGCACTGCTCTTGCATCTGTTGCCGAATCAGGGTTTTCCTGACCAACATGAAGCTGAAGTGTTTCAAATTTATAATTTTTATTACTCATTGTAAGTTACCTCTTTCGTTATTTAATAAATTTAGATATGGTATATAGAGTTACTTACAACGGCACATTCGCCCATTACGAAAATTGTGCCTTAGCATTTTTAAAATTACTGAGTACATGAATGTGCCTCCTTTATAATAATATAATTCATATATAAATTATAAGATATTGTAATAAAATAAATATAATATGTCAATAGGAAAAGCCGTATTTTTTTATTTCACCTTTATTCGGTAAACAACGGTGTTGAAAGATAACGGTCACCTGTATCGGGGAGCAAAACTACAATAGTTTTTCCTGTATTTTCAGGGCGTTTTGCAAGCTCTATTGCAGCCCACGCTGCAGCACCCGATGATATACCTACAAGAATGCCCTCACTGCGTGCTATTTCTTTGCCTGTTTTGAAAGCATCATCATTTTCAACACGGATAATTTCATCATAGACAGATGTGTTAAGAACATCAGGTACAAAACCTGCGCCGATACCCTGAATTTTATGTGGACCACTTTTTCCTTCGGATAATACAGGAGAGGCAGCAGGCTCTACAGCGACGATCTTAACATTAGGGTTCTGCGATTTTAAATATTCGCCTACCCCAGTAACCGTTCCGCCTGTTCCTACACCCGAAACAAAAATATCTACTTTGCCATCGGTTTGTTTCCAGATTTCAGGCCCTGTTGTAGCTTTATGAACAGCAGGATTGGCTGGATTCACGAACTGACCCGGAATAAAACTGTTTGGAGTGGTTTCAGCAAGTTCTTTTGCTTTGGCAATAGCACCCTTCATGCCTAGAGTACCTTCGGTCAATACAAGCTCCGCACCATATGCTTTCAGCAAATTACGGCGCTCAACGCTCATGGTTTCGGGCATTGTAAGGATAATACGGTATCCTTTTGCAGCTGCAACTGCCGCAAGACCGATACCTGTATTTCCGCTTGTAGGTTCAATAATAACAGAGTCAGGTTTCAATAGACCTTTTTCTTCTGCATCTTCAATCATAGCTTTGGCAATTCTGTCTTTAACGCTTCCTGCCGGGTTAAAGTATTCAAGTTTTGCTATTATTTTAGCCGATAAATTGTTTTTTTCTTCAATATGCACAAGCTCAAGCAAAGGTGTATTGCCGATTAAATCTACGAAGCTTTTGTTTATTTCTGACATAATAACACTGCCTTTCAAAATTTATAATAATTTAAAATATATTTGATTTGTTTTTAAATTGATGAAGATTAGTTATATTCAACATCGCTCATGAAGAAAAGTAAGCCTGCTATTTAAGGCTTTTTTAGCTTTAATGTTATTAATGCAACTATACATACCAGACCTTCTTTCTAAATACTCATATATCATATATGTTTAGTATGATAATATTATATGCTAATGAAACCGGTTTGTCAACCGGTTTCGAAAAAATTTTTTAATGATTTAAATACGCTTTTTTATATGCTAAAATCGTATCCGTCTTGAGCATTGTATGATTCGGCTAAATCCTGCAATGTAACAGAATCCATATATTTATTTATTACATCATAAAGTCCTTCCCAAAATTGGATAGTGGGACAAACTGTGCTTCGCTCACACATATTTGTTTCGCTTTCCAAGCATGCAACAGGAGCTAAATTACCTTCAATAACACGAATGATCTGCCCGGCTGTATATTTTTCTGGTGATTTTGCCAGCATATATCCGCCTTGCGGACCACGGCTGCTGAGTAACATTCCTGATCTTGTCAAATTGGTTACTATCTGCTCAAGATATTTTAAAGAGATACCCTGGCGTTCTGAAATATCCTTAATAGATATCCATTCTCCGTTGTTATGCTGAGCAATATCAATCATCATTCTTAGGGCGTAGCGCCCTTTTGAAGATATTTTCATATTACAACCACTCCTTTTATACCGTAATTATATTATATGGTAATTCTTAAATCAAGCAGTTGCTGTTATTTAATGTCTGTTAAGGCTTCCTTAAGCCGCAGCAAAGCATCTTTTAATATTTTGCGAGGGCATGCGATATTGATTCGTTGAAAGTTTTTTCCCTCAGATCCAAACAGGCTTCCTTCATCAAGCCATAATCTTGCTTTCTGCCGAATTATATCATTAATGTGCCGTTCTTCTAAATCATAACCCGAAAAATCTAGCCATAAAAGATAAGTACCTTCAGGCTCTATTATGCGAATATTGGGTAAATTCCTTTTCAGATATTCTTTTGCAAAACATAAATTATCGTATAAATAATCTTTCAGTTGAGAAAGCCATTCATTTCCGAATCTGTATGCTGTTTCGCAGGCAGCTAAACCAAATATGCTAAGTCCTCCAAATCCTGTTGCATGGATTGATTTTGTGAATTTTTGTTTAAGTGTATTATTAGCTATAAAAATATTTGCGGTTTGGAGCCCTGCCAAATTAAAAGTTTTGCTCGGCGAGGTACAGACAATGCTGTTTTGCGCAAAGTCATCGCAAATCGAAGCAAACGGTATATGTTGATGATTCGGATATGTGAAATCACAATGTATCTCGTCGGCGACAACAATTACATTATATTTAAGGCAGAGTTCGCCCATTATTTTAAGCTCTTCTTTCAGCCAAACACGTCCGACGGGATTATGCGGGCTGCAAAGAATGAAAAGCTTTACATTTTCATTTTTAAGAACTCTTTCAAAATCATCAAAATCGATTACATATTTTCCGTTTTCATATTTCAAGGCATTATTTACAACTTTTCTGTTGTTTGCCTTTATTATCCTTTCGAAAGGATAATAAACCGGGCGTTGGATTAGGATGCCTTCGCCTTCTTCTGAAAAAGAACGGATTGCAGTGGCAATTGAGAATACTACGCCGGGGGTTTTTACCATCCATTCCGGTTTAGTTTCAAAGCCGTGGTATTTTGAAAACCAGTCATGCACCGCTTCATAGTATGAATCTTTTGTATCCGAATAACCGAAAATACCATGGCTGGCTATGTCTTTCAGCTTTTCTGTGACTTCATAAGGTGCAGAAAAATCCATATCGGCGACCCATAAGGGAATGGTATCTTCTGCAAGTCCGTTCTCATGAAAAAAGTCATATTTTATACTTCCTGTATTTTTTCTGTTTGCAATTTTATCAAAGTCATATTTCATTTATTTCAACCTTTAATAATTTCAAAAATGTCATACTTATCATACTTATTTTATATGATTTGAAATATAGCATATTAATTATGTATTGTCAAGTATTGAGATTTAAATGATAAAGTGGAAATAAGAAAGAGTTTTTTATTATGTTCAATATAGTCAATATTTTTATGAATATTCCGTAAATTGCGAATTATTCTTTTATTCATCTCGTATTTTTAATTAGAAAATAAAAAGCGAGGACAAAACATGCGCAGGGAATATTCATATATTGAAAAAAGTCATAGCTTCATAACAGGAATTAAAGTTACAACGATTCTTTTTATTGTATCAATAGTTTTGCTTGGGGCAATGCTTCTTATTAATGGTTCAGTCGGCTCTTCCTCAAATAAAAAGCCAAACAGCACTTCAAACTTAGTTGATAGTAAAAACGCTGTTTCAAAAAAGACTTCATCAAGTGCAAAAGATTCCGATGTACAATGCATTGCACCTTTGAATTTCACACCAAGATTAAGTTGTCCATCTCGAAAAAACAAATATTATTTTAGTGATATGAATTATCTTTATCGCTGCGGTTTTGGTATGCCGAATTGTACGTGCTATGCTTTTGGCAGAGCTTATGAAATTACAGGCATTGAGCCCGAATTTTCGATCAACGATGCAGCAACTTGGTGGAAGTATAATCAGAAGTTTAATTGCTATCCCTACGGAAATAAGCCACGATTAGGTGCCATTGCCGTTTGGCGTTACGATGGCAATAATAACGGCCATGTTGCTGTAGTTGAAAAGATTTCAAAAACAACCGTGACGTTTTCAGCTTCAGGGTATCCAAGCCAAATGTTTTTTGTTAAGACTGTAAATATAAATGATTCTCATATGGGATATCCAAGCTGGGAGTTTTTGGGGTTTATTTATGTTGCAGGGTAAATTCCATAAAAAAAGCGGTCATCGTTTATACGATGACCGCTAGTTTATTTAAGTTTTATTGATCAGAAGCCTTTTTTCTTAAGAATAGAACGACACCAGCAGCAATTGCGGTAGACATGAGCAGTGCTACTACAGCAACGTCTGAAGAACCTGTTTGTACAGGAGTGTTATCTTTTTCTTGAGCACTTGTTGCTGCGCTAGTGGCTGATTTTGCTTGAGTTGCAGAAGTTGCGGAGGTAGGTGCAGTTGTGGGGGCGATAGTTGTAACATTTTTAATTGGGATAGTAGTATCAGTTGGTGTGGTATCACCTGATTTTACAACATTGAATGTATATGTTGTTTTATTGCCTGAGTCATCGGTAGCAACTACTGTAATTTTGTTTGTGTTTGAAATATCAACTGTCATTTCACCGTTGTCTGTGTCATATGGGGTACCGTTTACTGTAACAGTTGAATTCAAATCTGTGGAAATATAGAGTGGAACAGAAGTTGTGTTGGCATCTACGTTTAATGTGTAGTCATTATAATCAGAGTTGAAACCGTCTGGGGTTTCAATATCTAAATATCCGTCTGAAGACAGGGCATTAAAATAATCTTGAGCTGTACCGTTTGTGATGGGTTCGTTACCGGTGAGAATAGAATATTCATTTTCAAGGTACATCAAAAACAGTTCATCATCTGTTGCATTGGCAGGAGGTATGGTACCAAAAGTAGATTTCAACATTTGCTGGCCTAATAATGTTGCTAAATCCTGTGCTGTTGCATTATCTGGTACTGTAATTTGATACGCTGTGGCTGCCTCTTTTAGAACTGCCAATAATAAATCTTGATAAGTTGCGTTTTCAGGAAGATTTAAAGAATTTATAAAATTACCCTCCGACGTGGATGAACTTAATGAAGTTACAAATTTTATAAAAATTTGTTCCAGTGTGGCGGAGTTATCTGAAATAGTGATTGGAGAAAATCCTACTTCTTGTGCAATGGTAGGATCTGCTAAAATAAGTTTTAATGCATCAATCAAGGATGTGTTGCTTGGGATCTGCAAATCGGAGGTGCTATTTTCAAGAACCTCATAAATAACATACATGAGCAATGTATCATCATTTGTCAGAGTAGTTGGGATTGTAATACCCTTTGATGTAAGGGACGTTGAAATATCATCAAGAGAGGGCAATGAGTTATTGTTTGATTGGATTAAATTTAAAGCATAGCTAACAAAATCATTGAAAGTAAGTGGGATATTAGCTTCTTTTTGAAGCTCATGGATTTGATCCAAAACGTTTTGTTTATATTTATCAAACGATAATTGAGAGGATTCAAAATTATTTTTTGTAACAGAATAGCCACCAAAGTCAATGTAATAGATGGAAGAGTAATCTGTTTCAGTGTTATCTATTCCGGTTGTAACATCCTGTAACAGAGTTTTAGCAAATGCAGCTGCCGATACTTTTTTAGATGTGTTGTTTGCCTTTGTCGTTTTTTTGGTGCCAGCAGCGAAAGCGCTGAAAGCGGTTGTTGCAAGAACAAGTGTAAGAACAAGAATAATGCTTAATACTTTTTTCATAATATATCCCCCTAATTTATTTTCGAGAAAAAAATTAACTACATCATTATAGATGATGTAGTTAACAATGTCAACGCAATATAAGGAAAAATAGGGAAAAAGTCAAAAATATTTTTATATCAATATTTTAAAATTACGGCAGCTGTTTGATAAGTTTGCATAGATACTCTTGTAAAATGCTGGCATCTTTCAGTTCAACTTTATTGTTATGGTTAATATCGCTTGCCAGCAACTGTGAAGAGTTTAATGATAATAATCGTGCGAGATATTTCTGAATTGTGGTTACATCTTTTAAGTTAACAGCACCGTCCTGATTTACATCTCCAATAGTATAATCTGGGTTTTGTGTTGGCGCCTGTGTAGGAGCAATGGTTACAGGCGAAGTACTTGGGGAAGTTGGTATTGTAGTGGGAGCTGAAGTTGGATTTACGATACCTGATGTGGAAATTGCTTTAATTACAAGCGTACTGCCTATATTATCGTTATACATTTTTGTATAAACATCAAGAAGATCGTATAACGTATTATTTATTTTAATATAGCTTTGCCCTCGTTGAGGACTTGGCAAAAATATCATGTTGTTATCTGTGTCTGAAAGCCATTCATCGCAACCCAAAGTATTGACAGAACCAGATTGTAAATTAGATATATCAATCGTAACACCGATTGCCGCTTGACCGACAGGCATAGTATATTTTTTGCAATCTGCGGTTATATATCCATTGTAAGGTACGGTTCCGTTAGTTATAAGAGACCAGTTATTTTGATTTGAATCCGGCGAGCCGTTTACAATAGGTATGTAGTATACATTATAATTGGCACCTGCTGACTGAGTTTCAAATTCAACTTGGTCAAGCTTATTATGGTCAGCGGTAAAATTAAATACATTCATGTATGTTATTACGCTGGGTGACGTATTATCGCTATATTGTATTTGCATATCATAAGTAGCGCCGTATTTCTCATTCTGATAAATTTTAGAACTATCCGTCAAATCTAAAACACTTGTAATTGAAAAAGGAGAACCGAAAACTTGTGTTAGCAGATAAGCATCATCATATGAAATATAGAAATATCCGCCTAATGAATTATAGTTTCCCCAACTGTTCTTTATAATCCAAGCACCGTTTTCGCTTGGTTGTACAGTAAAATTTGATTTTGAGTAGTTATCATCCCAACCAACCAAAGTTACGGCATGGCCAGAAAAGCTGGATTGTTCAGTAGGACAATAGAAAGACGTGTCAGAATCGTTGTAAAATTGTTCAATTGAATTATATCCAGAAACTACCGAACCGTATTTCATAATCGCATTTTTAATTGTTGTTCTGTCATCATCTAAGTAGATTATGCCGTTTACACCGTATTTGGTATTGCCGCTGTTAATTTGTGCAGATGTTAATGGGCTTGACATATTGTAAGGGAAATCGCTTTCATTTCGTGGACCTGACCATGAGGTTAGATATCCGAGAATGATTTCAGGGTAGCCGCCGTCTATGTATGTGCGTTGCCAGCCAGTTCCGTCAGATTGAGGTGTTCCCCAGCAAGTAGCGTGTTTTGGAGCAAAAATATTTGTTCCGCGGCCATTGCGCAGGAGGTATGTTTCTAAGCTTGCCAAACCTGAAAATGCCCAGCATGAGCTATAGTTACCCTGATCTCTTACAGGTGTTGTGTAACCTAAATCGGCAGAGCTGTATCTTGAAGGTAAAGTGCTGCTACCTGTTGCTATGACAGTTCCCTTTTTTGAGTATTGCTCAGGAGCCAACCCAGAATTGTTTACGCCTTTTGATTTTAAGCTCTCATAGGTCTTATAATATGAGGTTGTTTGCGGCTTAACAAGTTTAAAATTGAATTTTGAATCAGAACTATTAATATGTTGTGCTTGAAATATAGCTGAACATCCAGAGAAAATTATTGTCGCCGCCATGGATACAGACAGTATAAATTTAATGTTTAAAAAATTTTTCATATTAATTTTATTTCCTTTGGAAATTATTTTGTATGCTATGCATTATAGTATTTTTCTATTAAAAAGTAAAGTGTATATTTATAAAAAATAGTTGAATTGTATATTAAACCAAAATTTACAAATAATAATAAAAATTTATAAAAGGGGAAGCGTAAATGCAGTTTCGAACAGATCTTGCCATTGAAGAAAAAGAAAGCTTAGGCGATGAAATTCAGGGAGTGGATTTAAAAAGCGAAGAAGTCAGTGGAATGGAGATTACACGATTAGAAATCAAAAGTGATGAAGCCGCCAGATCATTACACAAAGAAAAAGGGATGTATATCACGATCGATCTACCCCCGCTTACCGATAATTTCAAAGATACGGATGAACGCTTACTTAATATTGCAGACGAAATCCGCAGGCTGTTACCGAAAGACGGATTAATTTTAATTGCAGGGCTTGGCAACAGCAACATTACGCCGGATGCATTGGGGCCCAAAACGGCTTCAGGCGTATTGGCGACAAGGCATATTACAGGTGAGCTTGCACGTGCAACGGGACTTGATCAGTTACGACCTGTTGCGGTTTTTTCAACTGGTGTTACGGGGCAAACAGGTATAGAAACAGGAGAGCTTATTTCAGGTATTATCGGCAAGATAAAACCAACCGCCATTGTAGTTATAGATGCATTGGCTTCCCGAAAACTTTCCCGACTTGGCTGTACGCTTCAAATTTCAAATACAGGGATTTCTCCAGGTGCAGGAGTTGGAAATCATCGCACGAAAATTACTCAAGAAACCATGGGAGTTCCTGTAATAAGTATGGGAGTACCGACTGTTGTTGATGCAGCTACTCTTGCGGCCGATTTGCTTGTTCCAGATGATGAAAGAGCAAGCGAAGCAATACGTGAAGAGGTATCTCCCGACGGCCGTATGATGGTTGTAACACCAAGAGAGATAGATTTACTCATCGAACGTTCCGCAAAACTAATAGGAATGTCTGTAAACTGTGCTCTGCATCCTGATTTTTCTATTTCCGATCTTCTTTCACTTGTAAAATAAAAATATCGGTATTGTCTAATCTGAACTTCGGCATATCTGCATGTAAATTTTCATATTCTTTATCAGATATGCAAAGCGGAGGGATGAAACATTGAAAAGAATTCGAAATTCTTTTGCTATACTTTGTGCGATTATAATAACAATAATGGCAGTTGTTTGTACAGGAATTAGGTTGCCGATATCTTTGGGTATTTCGGCAAATACGCCGCTCCTGTACGTTGCTAAGCTCGAGTTACCGAACGGATCTGTTGAATACTCTAATATAACATATTCCGAAAAGACGTCTAATGTCTCAAAAACATCAGTCTCTACTGTAAAAAAAGCAGACGATAACCAAAACAACAGTCACGATACAGAATCACCCGAAAGCGCAAAAGCGCATGCCGGAGAGAAAAAATATTCTATTATTGAAACGCAGTACGGCGGCTCGGGAGCTCAATATCAAAACATCTTTGTAAAAAACTCCACAGGTTACGGATTGAATATCGGTCAGGAATTAAGCTATCCTTTAGGATTTTCAATGCAAAATACTTCAGCACCACAAGTGCTCATTTATCATACGCATGCTTGTGAAGCGTATATGAAAAATGATTTCGGATATTATTATTCAAGCAGCTATTCTCGCAGCACAAACGATGATGAAAATGTAACTCAAGTTGGTGATGAAATAGCTAAAGTTTTGAATGCGGCGGGTATTGGTACTCTTCATAATACTACGCATCACGATTATCCCAGCTATAACGGAGCCTACGGACGAAGCGAGGATACTGTGCGAAGCTATCTGAAAGAGTATCCGTCTTTAAAAGTTGAGATTGATATCCACAGAGATGCCATTGAAACCTCAGATAATCAAAAGATAAAGCCCACATTTATATATAATGGTCAAAAAGCAGCGCAGATTATGATTACAACAGGCTATGACGGAGACGGAACACTTGGCTTTCCAAACTGGGAGAAAAATTTGCGGTTTGCTTTACAAATTCAAAAAACAGCCGAAACAATGTATCCAGGCATGACACGTCCTATGGATTTCGGTAATTTCTGTTATAATGAAGAAGTTAACACGGGTTCAGTGCTTATTGAAGTGGGAACTGATGCCAACACAATTGCAGAAGCAAAGTTAAGCGGAGATTTGCTTGGAAATGTTCTTGCCAAGGCATTAAAAGCGCAGTAAACAAATATTTAAACTGTGGGCGTTAAACGCTCACAGTTTTTTATATGAATCATTGCAATACGTAATGGGAATTGATATAATTATTATTAATTCAAAAAGTTTCGGAGGATGTTAATGAGGTCGGTAAAAGTTTTGTTGTTTGTTTTTATTTCAGCTATATTGCTTGTGCTTTGCGGCATGAGTGCTTTTGCTGCGCCTACAAGCGTATCGACTGACGTACAAAGTACAACCGCTGTTCAAAATTCAACAAACGTTCAAAATGCAACCAACATTTCAAGTGCTCCGAATACAAGAAGTACTGTTTCAGCATCGACAGAGCCTCAATTACCTCAAGTTAGCAGCGGTGAAGTTGTAATTCCAACAGTAATCGGTGCTGGAATACAGGGAACAGATAAATCGCTGGGAGTACCAATCGGTACATTTGAATGGCTGATTTTAGCAGTTTCAATTGCCTTTATTGCGGCAGTAATATTAAGTGCCCGCAGCGGAAGGACAACACCAAGCGGCAAAAAGCGTTATCAGGATAATTCTAAAATCAGAAGAAGAACCGGCTTATTAGACGATAAATATTACAGGTGAAATTCAGTTGAGTGTTAAAATAGGAAATGTGAAGATTGACGGATATTGTGCGCTTGCCCCAATGGCAGGCGTTGCTGACCGCGCTTTTCGGGAGCTTTGTGCCTCGTTTGGCGCGGCTTATGTTGTAAGCGAAATGGTAAGCGCAAAAGGAATAGCATATAACAGTGAACGCTCAAAAGAGCTAATGGTAATCGGCGAAAATGAACGCCCCGCAGGAATACAGCTTTTCGGTGATGATCCTGCTGTCGTAGTTGCAGGGGCTGAGTTCGCACTGACACGTAACCCCGATATCCTTGATATAAACATGGGTTGCCCTGCTCCGAAAATTGCAGGAGGCGGAAGTGGTGCTGCTTTAATGAAAAACCCGAAGCTTTGCGGTGAAATTGTTAAAGCCGTAAAGAAAATCAGCACAGTTCCCGTAACGGTAAAGATACGAAAAGGCTGGGATGCTCAAAGCGTTAATGCGGTTGAGGTTGCAAAGATTTGCGAAGAAAACGGCGCAGATGCAATTACCGTACATGGCAGAACACGGGAGCAAATGTATGCTCCGTCGGCGGACTTAGAAATAATCGCAAAAGTAAAAGAAGCTGTAAATATACCTGTTATCGGCAACGGAGATGTGGATTCTCCGCAGGCGGCCGCTAAAATGTTTGATGAAACGAATTGTGATCTTATTATGGTAGGCCGTGCTGCTATGGGAAACCCATGGCTTTTTATGGCTATAAACTCATATTTGAGCAACGGCATAACGATTCCGCCGCCTTCCGAAGCGGAAAAGCTTTCTGTAATGCTCAGGCATATTGAAACGCTTTGTTGTTATAAGGGTGAGCGTATCGCAATGAAGGAAGCTCGGAAGCATGTCGGGTGGTATTTAAAGGGTTTTCACGGCGCAGCGGAATTTCGCCGAGAAGCCTGCGCTTTGAATACTTTCGATGACTTAAAGAGTTTGATTATAAATATTCAAAATAAGATTATAATTAAATAAAGATGTATGTAAAATTCAATTAGTTATCTATTGATTAACGTGTCGAAAACGTGTATAATCTGACAAGAAGTTTAATTTAGGGGATGTTTTTAAATGTATAAGGATATGGTCGATACAATAGGTTTTGTTTCAAAATTTGACAGCGAAGTTGCAAATGCAATGGGTCTTGAACTGAAAAGACAGCGCAGAAATCTTGAACTTATCGCAAGTGAAAATCTTGTCTCGCCTGCCGTAATGGCAGCTATGGGTTCTGCGCTTACAAATAAATATGCTGAAGGTTATCCTGGCAAACGCTATTACGGCGGTTGCGAATGTGTAGATATCGTTGAAGAAATCGCACGTAAACGTGCATGTGAGCTTTTCGGAGCACAACATGCAAATGTTCAGCCACACTCTGGAGCTCAGGCAAATTTGGCGGTTTATTTTGCATTTTTGCAACCCGGCGATACAGTTATGGGCATGAACCTTGCCGAGGGCGGACATTTAACTCACGGATCTCCTGTTAATATGTCGGGAAAATACTATAATTTCGTTTCCTATGGTGTTGACCCTGTTACTCATTTTATTAATTATGATAAAGTACTCGAGCAAGCTAAGGAATGCAAACCGAAGATGATCGTCTGCGGTGCAAGCGCTTATCCGAGAAAAATTGATTTTAAAAAATTCCGTGAGATTGCTGATGAGGTCGGCGCTTACTTAATGGTTGACATGGCTCATATTGCAGGCCTTGTAGCTGCAGGAGTTCATCAGAATCCTGTGCCATATGCTCATTTTGTAACTACTACAACGCATAAAACCTTGCGTGGCCCAAGAGGCGGATTAATCCTATGCGGCGAGGAATATGCAAAAGATATCGACAAAGCCATTTTCCCAGGAACACAAGGCGGTCCGCTTATGCATACGATTGCGGCAAAGGCTGTTTGCTTTGGCGAAGCACTTACTCCTGAATTTAAAGAATACGGTTGCAAAATAGTAGAAAATGCAGCGGCTTTGGCAAAGGGATTGCTTGACAGAGGAAACAAGCTCGTCTCGGGTGGAACAGATAATCATGTTATGCTTCTTGACTTGAAAGATACAGAAATCACAGGAAAAGAACTTGAGCATCGCCTTGACGAAGTTTATATTACAGCAAACAAAAACACGGTTCCGAATGAGCCGAGAAGTCCGTTTGTTACAAGCGGTGTCCGCTTAGGCACAGCCGCTGTTACAACAAGAGGTCTTAACACGCAGGATATGGACAAGATTGCCGAGTTTATAACGCTTGCCTACAATGACTTTGAAAATAGCAAAGAGAAAATTCAGGCAGGAGTTACAGAAATCTGCAACCGCTATCCGCTTTACGAATAATACACAAAACGCCGTATTTTGTCTGATTACAAGGTACGGCTTTTCTTTATTTTATAATGAAGCAAGGTGAAACATAATGAGTACTCCGTTGGCGGATAGAATCCGCCCTAAGTCTTTAAATGAAGTTGTAGGGCAGAATCATTTACTCGGCGAAGATAAACCTTTGAGAAAGATTATCGAGTCGGGGCAAATTCCGAATTTAATTTTCTACGGACCGTCAGGCGTGGGAAAAACTACGGTTGCATCAATCATCGCAAAGCAAACGAATAAAACCCTGCGCAAGCTAAACGGCACAACCGCTTCAACTGCCGATATTAAAGATATTATTGCCGGGCGTGACGGTTTTGCAGGGATTAACGGAATTCTTTTGTATCTTGATGAGATTCAGTATTTCAATAAAAAACAGCAGCAAACGCTTTTGGAATTTATTGAAGACGGAAGCATCACGCTTATTGCTTCAACAACAGAAAATCCTTATTTTTACATTTACAATGCAATTTTAAGCCGTTCAACGGTGTTTGAATTTAAGGCTGTAGACAGCAGCGAAATCGAACCTGCTGTACGACGTGGATTCGATCTTTTGAAAGATGAATATAACGTTGAAATCGATGTTTCTGATGAAACTGTCAGTTATATTGCGTCCGCTTGCGGCGGAGATGTACGCAAAGCAATGAACGCTGTGGAGCTTTGCACATTGGCGGCAGAAGAAAAAGACGGCGCAAAAGTTATCACTTTGGAAATTGCAAAAGAGCTTACACAAAAAAGCGCCCTGCGGTACGACCGTCAAGGCGATGAACATTACGATATTGTTTCAGCATATCAAAAATCCATGCGTGGCTCCGATACTAATGCCGCACTCCATTATCTCGGGCGTTTGCTGGAAGCAGGGGACTTGCCTTCGGCATGCAGGCGGCTAATGGTTTGCGCTTGCGAGGATGTGGGGCTTGCATATCCTCAAATTATTCCAATCGTGAAAGCGTGTGTCGATATAGCTTTGCAGGTAGGTTTGCCTGAAGCCAGAATAGCTCTTGCTGATGCAGTCGTAATGGTGTGTAATGCGCCGAAATCAAATACGGCTTATTGTGCAATTGATGATGCAATTGCTGATATCAGAGCTGGGAAAATAGGAAGCATTCCCCGAACTCTTCAAAACAAGCACTTTGACGGTGAGGATCAAGCGGTAAAGGGGCAGTTTTACAAATATCCGCACTCGTTTGAAAATCACTGGATAAGCCAGCAATACCTGCCTGATATTATTAAAGATGCTGAATATTATAAATACGGCGACAACAAAAACGAACAGGCATTTAAGTCATACTGGGATAATATTAAGAAAAAATAATAAAGGCTGCATCGAATTCGATGCAGCCTAATTTTATTTCTTTTTAACGATGGTATTAATATCTTTAAAAATACTGTCATCTGGTACGAAACCACGTACCATAGAAAGAGGATAAATACTTGTTTTTCTTCCGACGACAGTTCCGGGATTAAGCACAGAATTACAGCCAACTTCAACATAATCGCCGACGATGGCGCCAAGCTTTTTCAGTCCCGAAGCGACTTTAGCCCCTTTTATAGATATATCAACTGGGCTTTTATCTGACTTCAAATTAGATGTAATGGAACCTGCGCCCATATGAGCTTTAAAACCAAGAATTGAATCGCCAACATAGTTGTAGTGCGGTACCTGTACGTAATCAAATAAAACAGAGCTTTTTAGTTCGGTTGAATTTCCTACAACTGCATGCCGCCCAACAATTACATTTCCCCGGATAAATGCACAGTGTCGTATTTCAGCGGCACGGCAAATAATTAACGGGCCAGTAAGTGAGGCAGTTTCGGCAACTTTTGCGGTTTTTTCAATCCAAATGTTTTCACCATGTTTTTCATATTTTTCGGGGTTCAATGAGTTACCAAGCTCAATGATAAATTCCTGTAAGTTACATAGAGCTTCCCAGGGGTATACGGTATTTTCAAACAACGGTTTTGCTATTGTTCGTTCCAGATCGAGTAATACCTCAGTATGCAAATTTTCGTACATATTTAACACCTTTTAATCAGAATTAACGCCATCAGCGTTGAAAAACAACCAGGTACTGTCGGAACGCTGTCCTGCAACAAACGGAATCTTTTTATCGCCAACGGAAATTTGATAAACTGAAAAGCAGTAAGGTTTTTTTGTTTTCGGATCAAATACAATGGCGCATTCCCCAACGGTTAACCACTTGAATCGAAACAGATTTACTCCCTCAATGCAAAAACGTTCACCCATTGCCGATCCTAAAAAGCTGTAGCGTTCCAAAAAATTAGATCCTCCTACAAAAAACACTTTCCAATATATGATATGATTCTCGATTAAGCTTTGAGATTGTCCCATATTAAATAACCTTCTGCTTAAAACATTTTAATTTATATATATATTATATTCTATTTTAAGTGAAAATTCAATGATTTCTTAATGAAAATTTAAAAATTATAGTTAAAATTTACTAAAAATAATCCGAAATGCACTTGATTTTTAATAACAGTGCATTTCGGAAAATTAATATAAGCAAGTTAAAAATGGTGCACAGATAATTATTTGCTTTTTGTATTATTGACAAGCACCAGAAGTTGAACAAGCATCATCTGAATTTATTTCGTTTTGCCATAATCCATGTAGGTTGCAATAAGCGAATATTGTCTTTATTTCTTCTTCTTTTATGTTGATTTCAACTTTTGGTTCGTCTCCAGGCTTAAACCAATGACGATATCCTCCTGTTTTTGTACAAATGTATATCCATTTTATAAAATGCTCTTCTGTCATTGGATGAGGAATACTGCCAATCTGTACGAACAGTTTGCCATTCTCGGTTAAGAGAACAGGAACGTGTTTTTCTTGAGCAGCATCTGTAGAATTGGGAACAAGCATTGTCATCGGCTGACCGCAGCAGGATAGTGTGCCTCCGCCGGATTCGATTAAACCTACAATATTTCCGCATACTCCGCATTTGTAAAATTTACGATTGCATTTCATAATAATACCTCCTTTATTTTATTGGATTAATTATATCATTAAAAGATAAATATACAAGATTTAATGTAAAAAATTAATGAATAATTGACTTTTTTCACATTTTTATACAAATATTTTTCACACAAGTATTGAATATTTTGCTAAATATATGCTATAATGCGCTTAGTTTTTGTCAGAAAGGTAAGGGGTTTTATGGGTTTCAGCATTATGATGATTATCATACTTTTAGGACTTTCATTTATCTCCTCTTTTGCTTATTATAAATATTTTGAGAAAGAAAACAATTTTATACATGCACTGTGGTTTTCTTTGCTTGTATTAGTATGCAATTATTTTTTGATTTGTATTGAACAGTTAAAGTTTATTTCAATCAGCACTTATATAACAGGTGTTTCTTTGCCTGTAACAATAGTACTTATTTTATCTCTTGCAGGTTTGCAGCATATATACGCCATTATAAGAACTTTTTCAGAAAAAAAGAAAGCAGCCGCTAAAGATGCGAAAAATAATATCGTAAAAAAAAGAAACTACAATTCATCTCTTGAAGCGGAACAACATAAAAGCGTAGACTGCAAAAAAAGGATTCTGATATTTTGCGCTTGTGTATTTGTTTCTTTTTTGGCAGAGCTGACATTATTTAATTATCATCATTATATTACGCTTTGGGCAGACAAACCCATTGATATCGTTTCTTGTACCAAAACATTAGCAAATGCAACTCAAAATTCTGATAATACATATATTCAAAATCCAGCGGGCGGTTCATCTATCGAAATACAGAACATTAATCGGAAAATATCAACTGTTTATATTCAGCCGAAATTCTTAACGTCTTTTCCTCTTATGCAAAAAGTTACAATAGAATATGACGACCAGGAGTGCTCAAAACGCAAGACGCCAGAAATAACTCTTGTTAAAGGTTTTTCACCGAATAACTATATAGATATTGCTTCATGTGGGAATGTATCCCGAATTAAGATTAACTTTAATGCAACGGAAGTACAGAATCAAAATCAAAATGTACAGATAAGTGATATTGTACTGAATCAGCCTATCCCGCTTGATATTAATTTGATTCGTATTCTTCTTATTTCGCTCGCTCTTTTTGGTTTATGGGCGGTCAAAAATACGAATTTAATGCATATTAAGTTTGATTCGAAGAGTAAAACTCAAAATGTCGTTCAATGTTTTACTATTGTTTTCGTAATTGGAGTGGCATTTTTTAATGTTATGACAAGCCTACCTTATATTGATGATGCACCTGCAAAAACGAATTATTTGGACAGAACAAATGATGAGTATACAACCGGTTTGCTTGACTCATTAATGCATGGGCATGTTTATATTGATACATATAATGTGAGTCAGCAGCTTTTACAAATGAACGACCCTTATAATTATCAGAAGAGAGCAGATGAGAATGTCCCATTCACATGGGATGCTGTTTATCATAACGGAAAATATTACAGTTATTACGGGATAGTCCCCCTGCTGGTATTGTTTATTCCGTTTAACTATTTTACTCATGCACATCTAGGAACTCATATGGGTGTGTTTATTTTCTCTTCTCTTGCATTTATCTTTTTAATACTTTTGTGGAGGGAAATAGTACGACGATACTTAAAAAATATGTCGTTTATTATGTATATTTTGGGCTGTCTGACGCTCTCAGTTTGTTCGCTAATACCCTATATTTGTAGACGACCTGAGTTCTATGAAGTGCCAATTGCGGCAGGATTGTTTTTTTTGTCAGCAGGTTTTTGGCTTTTACTGAAAAGCACGGTTTGGGAAAGGCTATCATTTTTAAAATTAACAATATCCTGCCTTTGCTTTGCACTTGCAGTGGGATGCAAAGCGGATCTTGTTTTAGCATCGGCATTTGTTCCGATTTTTGTGTTTCCTTGGATTAAAAAGTTTTGGCAAAAAAACAAGAAAAAATTTATTAAAATAATTCTTAGTATTGCTGTACCGTATTCTTTAATTGCTTGGTTATTGATGTGGTATAACTATGCAAGATTCGGGTCAGTTACCGAGTTTGGTGTAATATATCAAATGACTACTGCCAATATGGGAGCATATAAGTTTTTAAATCCAATTGAAAAAATAAATAAGGTATTATTAGGTGTTTATCTTTTCATTTTTGACGGACTGAATTTTGGTTCTTCTTGGCCATTTGTTTCCACAAGGCCTATTGATTCGCAACCATCTTTATTATTCAATGGTTATTTGTATGTATGCGGTGCAGGTGTTTTCGGACTTGCGAATTTTCCTGTTTTATGGAATGTAGCGGTTCTTCCAAAAACATCAAAAAGCATACGCAAAACATCCCCGCAACTTTGGTTTGCTGTGATTGCTATGTTGATTATAAGTGCTGCCATGATGGTATCAACGATTTTAGTTGCTGGAGTACATACGAGGTATGCAATCGATTTTACATGGATGCTTTTAATTGTGGCGTTAATTTGCATGTATTTTATTAATGACTATCTCGAAATTTATCCGAAGGTTCAGTCTGTTGTTCTAAAGATTTTTTGTCTTATGATGATCATAAGCATTATGCTAATGCTTTTGGAATCTGCAACAGGTGAATTTAACAGAATGTATTTTAATAATCCTCGAGTATATTATTTCTTGGAAAGAACGTTTGAATTTAGATAAAATACGCTTTATATGTGTGAGGAATTCTTACTTATGAATAAAAAAATTGCTTTGGTAGATTTTGATGAAACACTTATTAAAGTGGATTCTTTAGCTTACATATTGAAAAAAGAAAAAGGTTTTTTTGATATTCCTTTGATATTTTGTGGTTTTTTCATAATCATATCAAAACCATTTGGAGATAAGGCGTATATTAAAGCAAGAAGCTATTTTAAAAAAAGACTTCTTAAACTGATAAAAAGGCTGTCGCAAGAAAAAAAGAACAAATATATTGTATACTTTAGGAACTGTATTAATCAAAATGTCTTTGATCATATAAAGAACAATGGATATGATGAAGTTACAATTGTTTCAGCAGGCGAGCAGCATATCATTTCTGCAACAGTTGATGGAATGTTACATATAAACCATATTATTTCTAATGACTGGGATCATGTGGACGGATTTGTTACATGCTGGGGTACTGAAAAGGTAAGAAGAGTTAAAGAAATTTATAAAGATTCAAATCATTATCATTTTACGTTATTAACAGATAGCTTTCATGACGGTCCGTTAATGGAAATGTGTAATAAAACATATTTGATTTCGAAGGACGGAAGTATAAAACTATTTAATGATAGAATTATTTAAATGGAAATGAGGAAAATAATGAAACGGTATATTGCGATTGCACGTCCTGATCACTGGATAAAAAATATTTTTATGTTACCGGGATTGATTTTTGCATATATGGTTGTAGGCCTGGAAGGTGACTATAAAAGCTTTATTTTGAAATTCTTTTTAGGGATAGCTTCTCTTTGTTTAGTGGCGTCGGCAAATTATGTAATTAACGAGTATCTCGATGCTCCGTTTGATCAATTTCATCCTACAAAAAAAGAACGAGTTGCTGTACGGCTCGGGTTAAATCCTGCTGTTGTTTATACAGAATATGCCATTTTAATTGTATTAGGATTAGGACTTGCTTGGTTTTGCGGTACAAAATTCTTTTGTACTTCAATTTTTTTGCTTTTCATGGGAGTTTTGTATAATGTTAAACCTATTAGAACAAAAGATGTCCCTTATTTAGATGTTCTCAGCGAGTCAATTAATAACGCTATAAGGCTTGCATTAGGATGGTTCCTGATTAGCCCATCAACATTTCCTATGGCAAGCATTACGTTCGGCTACTGGATGGGCGGAGCGTTCTTAATGGGTGTGAAACGTTTTTCTGAGTATCTCTTTATCGACGATAAATCATTAGCTTCATCTTATCGTAAATCTTTCAAATATTATAATGAAAAAACTCTTTTACTTTCTTCTATTTTTTATTCCATGCTTTCACTGTTTTTTATAGGAGTTTTTATAATTAAATACCGTATTGAATATGTTTTGCTCGTACCGTTTGTTGCATTTCTTTTTATATGGTATCTATGGATAGGCATGCAAAAGGATTCTGCAGCTCAAAAGCCGGAAAAACTTTACAAGCAATGGAAATTGTTTTTGTTTATAATTTTCATTGTTGCTTTAGGAGTTGTCCTATCCTTTATAAATATTCCTTCCCTTTATGGTCTAGAAGTTGTTAAGTATGTTGCTCATGGAAAATAAAAAGCATAAAAATTAAAGCAAAAGATTTAAAAGATTCTAAATTATTCAAGTTTGTTTTTAATGGTTAATAATTACATTCAAAAATCTTCAAAAGATTAAAGAATAAATATTCCTCTAATGTAAACAATAATTTTGCAATGTAAAATTGAAAACACTTTACATTCATACAGATTATTACGGAGGAAATACCATATATGAAAGCAACTGGAATTGTTAGAAGAATAGATGATTT
>JAUZPX010000129.1 GCA_030705695.1 Bacillota bacterium | reverse complement strand
CCTTTGTTGCCTTTTTCTACTGCAAAACTGCCTGTTTCCCTGCATTCTTGCTGGGCTCAGGGCTCGTCTTGTCTCGACAGGCGCAAGTGATATTATATTATATCCCCTATACTTTGTCAAGCTTTTTTTGATGTTTTTTTATTTTTTTATTTTTACTTAATAATTAAGGGATTTGTTATTATAAAAGAAACAACAACATATTGACATTTATCGATTTGATGTTATCATAATAGAAAAATTTAAATCTTGATATGCGAGGGAAATACATGAATAACAATCATGCTCAAAATGCTAAAATATTTAAAGCTTTTTGCGATGAAAACAGGCTGCAAATTTTAGAGCTTCTTCAAAACGGCGAAAGATGCGCCTGCATTTTACTTGAAAAGCTGAACATTTGTCAGTCAACTCTTTCGCACCATATGAGAATACTTGTTCAAAGCGGTGTAGTCAATGCAAGAAACGAAGGCAAATGGACATATTACTCCATTTCACCGCAAGGGGCACAGCATGCAGAATCTTTACTTGCAAAATTGACAAACGTTTATTCAAACGAAAGGGACAACTGCGATGAGAATACAAAATGAACCCAAACTTTCAATTTTGGACAGATTTCTAACTCTATGGATTTTTATAGCAATGGGGTTAGGCATACTCGGAGGTTACATGTTTCCGGGGGTTGGAAAAGTCGTTGAGTCCATGAGCTCGGGAACTGTTTCATTACCAATCGCTGCAGGTCTTATTTTAATGATGTATCCGCCTCTTGCAAAGGTAAAATACGAAAATATCGGGAATGTAACCAAAGACATAAAAGTTCTTGCGTTTTCTCTTATTCAAAACTGGCTTATCGGTCCTATTTTAATGTTTATTCTTGCGGCAATTTTTCTTCCCGATTTATCAGGCTTTGCCGTAGGGCTTATTATCATCGGGTTGGCACGCTGCATTGCCATGGTTATTGTATGGAATACTCTTGCAAAAGGCGATAATGAATACTGTGCTGCTTTGGTATCTTTAAATTCAATTTTTCAGATTTTCTTCTATACGCTATATATTTTCTTTTTTGTCACCTTTTTGCCTAAGCTATTTGGCTTTTCGTGGGGTGGTCAGGTCGTAAATATTTCCATGTGGCAAGTAGCAAAAAGTGTTTTAATTTATCTCGGTATTCCGTTTGCCGCAGGCTTTATAACAAGATTTGGATTAACCAGTAAAAAAGGCAAGGAATGGTATGAAACTAAATTCCTCCCCAAAATATCTCCCCTTGCTTTAATTGCACTGCTATATACAATTGTTATTATGTTTTTTACAAAAGGGAATCAGATAATTAACCACCCGTTTAATATCGTAAGAATTGCTATCCCCCTTCTAATTTATTTTTTACTGATGTTCTTTATAAGTTTTTTAATATCATATAAACGTAAATTCAGCTATGAGCAATCGGTCACGCTATCATTTACCGCTGCTAGCAACAACTTTGAGCTTGCAATAGCGGTTGCGGCAGCCGTGTACGGTATTTCTTCAGATCAGGCATTTGCCGCTGTCATCGGACCTCTAATCGAAGTTCCTGTTATGATTGCTTTAGTAAATGTCGCACTATACTTCAAAAAAAGATATTTCAACGAGGTAAACCTATGAATAACAGCAAACCTAAGGTAGCCTTTATTTGCGTGCATAATTCTTGCCGTAGCCAAATTGCAGAAGCATTAGGAAAGCATTTTGCATCTACTGTTTTTGAAAGCTACTCTGCTGGAACTGAATTAAATCTGCAGATAAATCAAGACGCTGTAAGGCTTATAAAAACGATTTATAACATAGATATGGAATCTACCCAATATCCAAAATTATTAAATGAAATCCCTCCGGTGGATATTGTAATAACAATGGGCTGCAACGTAATCTGTCCTTACTTGCCATGCAAAAAGCGATACAACTGGGGGCTTGAAGACCCAAGCGGAAAAAGCGACGAAGAATTTTTAGAAATTATTAAACAGATAGAGAAAAATATAAAAGAGCTAATGAAAAATTTATTATAAATTACCCTACCATATAGAACAAATTTAAAAATGCCTGTACGTAAAGCTTTAGTCTTTATGTATAGGCAGCCTTTTTATATGTATAACAATGCAAAAAAAAGTGAAAAATATTGTAAATATATTATTATGTAAAAATATAGTTAGGACTGATAAAATGAACAAAAATACAATTGCTCTCATTCGTCTCATTGCAATTACTCTGATTTTGACATTTGCGCTAACCGTTGTTTCTTTTGATCTTAACCGTCATTCCTCAACCGCAACGGCACTTTCAAAGGTCGGCTCCAGAGGAAATGAAGTTACATCAATTCAAAATGCTCTTGCCAAAAAGGGATTTTATCACGGAAAAATCGATGGCATTTATGGAAACGACACTAAAAAAGCTGTCGTTGCCTTTCAAAAATCAAAAAAATTGCCATCCGACGGAATATGCGGTACTCAAACATTGAAAGCTCTCGGAATTACAGCTGCAGCAGCCTCCACAGGAAAATATACTGCCGCTGAAATTGCTCTTTTGGCACGTACGATTTCCGCAGAATCACGTGACGAGCCATATATAGGTCAGGTAGCAGTGGGAGCCGTTATTTTAAATCGCATAAAAAGCCCTATCTTTCCTCACACCATTTCCGATGTCATATATCAGCCGGGTGCGTTTTCTTGTTTAAAAGACGGGCAGTTTAACAAGCCGGTTGCAGATAGCTCAAAAAAAGCGGCTATCGATGCAATAAACGGAATGGACCCATCAGGCGGTGCTCTTTATTACTACAACCCCAAAAAGACGACGAACAAGTGGATTCTTTCACGTCCCGTTATTATTAAAATCGGTAATCATCTTTTCTGCAGCGAATCATAATTATATTTTAGATTAATCTTAATCAGTATCAAGCTTTAAGACGGCCATAAAAGCATCCTGCGGCACTTCAACCGAGCCTAGCTGACGCATACGCTTTTTGCCTTCTTTTTGTTTTTCAAGCAATTTCTTCTTACGTGTTATATCGCCGCCGTAGCATTTTGCGAGTACGTCCTTGCGCATGGCTTTTACAGTTTCTCTTGCGATAATTTTTCCGCCTATGCATGCCTGAATCGGAACCTCAAACAGCTGGCGAGGGATTTTCTCTTTAAGTTTTTCCGCCATTTTACGGGCACGGGCATACGCCTTGTCCGAATGAATAATAAATGAAAGAGCATCAACTACCTGTCCGTTAAGCATAATATCCAGCTTAACGAGCTTTGATTCTTCATAATCCAGAAGTTCATAGTCAAAAGAGGCATATCCGCGAGTTCTGGATTTAAGCGTATCGAAAAAGTCATAAACAATTTCTGCAAGCGGCATCTTATAATGTATATCCACACGATCTGCTTCAATGTAAGTCATTTCAATAAAAATGCCTCGGCGATCCTGACAGAGATCCATAATATTTCCGACATACTCTGCCGGTGAATAAATATGGGCATCGGTCATTGGCTCTTCGGCTTTTACAATAAGTGCAGGGTCAGGATAGTTTGTCGGGTTATCAATCATATGCACTGAGCCGTCAGTTTTTGTTATGCGAAAAATAACGCTTGGTGCCGTAGTAATAATATCGAGTGCGTATTCTCGCTCTAAACGCTCCTGAATAATCTCCATGTGCAAAAGACCTAAAAAGCCGCAACGGAAGCCAAAGCCTAAAGCGATTGAAGTTTCAGGCTCAAAAGTTAATGAAGCATCGTTTAATTTGAGCTTTTCTAAAGCATCACGAAGATCACTGTACTTATCGCCTTCAACAGGATAAATACCACAAAATACCATTGACTGTACTTTTCGATAACCAGGTAACGGCTCGGTAGCAGGACAGCTTGAAAGCGTTACTGTATCTCCGACATTAGCGTCCCCTAGCGATTTAATCGACGCTGCCACATAACCGACCTCTCCTGCGGAAAGCTCCTGCGAAGGATCAAGGTTTTTTGCACGCAAAAGACCGCATTCGACAACTGTAAACACAGATCCCGTTGCCATGAGCTTAATTTCATCACCTGTGCGTAATGTTCCTTCTTTTACTCGTATATATATTATTACACCCTTGTAGGCATCGTAATAAGAATCAAAAATCATTGCTTTCAATGGTGCAGACGAATCTCCCTTTGGAGGAGGAATATCTTTTACTACGCGCTCCAAAACAGCACGAATATTTATTCCTGCCTTTGCCGAAACAAGCGGTGCATCCTCTGCAGGAATTCCTATAATATCTTCGATTTCCTTTATTACTCGCTGAGGGTCGGCACTCGGAAGATCAATTTTATTTATAACGGGAACAATCTCAAGACCGCCGTCAACAGCAAGATATGTGTTGGCAAGAGTCTGCGCTTCAATCCCCTGTGATGCGTCCACAACAAGAACAGCACCTTCACACGCAGCAAGGCTTCGTGAAACTTCATAGTTGAAGTCAACGTGACCGGGTGTGTCAATTAAATTCATCATATATGTTTCGCCGTCATCGGCTTTATAAGAAAGGCTCACGGCACGGGCTTTTATCGTGATGCCGCGTTCTCTTTCAAGATCCATGCTGTCAAGCAGCTGATCTTCCATATCACGCAATG
>JAUZPX010000128.1 GCA_030705695.1 Bacillota bacterium | reverse complement strand
GTGAACGGATTCTTGCCCTCGTCTGCAAGGCGTGGATCAAAGCGGAAGTTATGCCAATAACCTGCTTCAACAGCTTTCTTTTCTTCAGCCTGTGCGTTGCTCATACCGCCCTTAATACCGTGGTTGATACATGGGGAGTAAGCAATGATGATTGAAGGGCCGTTGTAGCTTTCGGCTTCGTTAAATGCCTTAATGCACTGGTTATAGTCAGAACCCATAGCAACTTGTGCGACGTAAACATAGCCATAGCTCATTGCGATTGCAGCAAGGTCTTTCTTCTTCTGATTTTTACCTGTTGCAGCAAACTGAGCGATTGAGCCTGTCGGAGTAGACTTAGAAGCCTGACCGCCTGTGTTCGAGTAAACTTCGGTATCGAATACAAGAATATTTACGTTTTCGCCTGAAGCGATTACGTGGTCAAGACCGCCGAAACCGATATCGTAAGCCCAACCGTCGCCACCGAGGATCCAGATTGATTTCTTAGCAAGGAAATCTTTATCGGCGAGAGTTTTATTTGCGAGTTCGGCAACTTCGCCGCCCTTAGATGTTAATGCTTCAAGTGTCGGGATTAAAGCGTCAGTAGCTTTACGGCTATCGCTTGAGCTTGAAATTGTATTAAGGTAATTTGCACAAGCATCTTTTACGCTTGCATCGCTTGAAAGCTCGGCAATCTTCGTGACGTATTCGCAAAGTCTTTCACGCTGTGCGTTCTGACCGAGAGCCATACCAAAGCCAAATTCGGCGTTGTCTTCAAACAAAGAGTTCTGCCATGCAGGACCGTAGCCTTTTTTATTGATAGTGTACGGAGTTGCAGGCTCGCTTCCGCCCCAGATTGATGAACAGCCTGTTGCGTTTGCAATGAACATTCTGTCGCCGAAGAGTTGAGTTGCAAGCTTAGCATACGGAGTTTCTCCGCAGCCTGCACAAGCGCCCGAGAACTCGAGGAGCGGTTGTTTAAACTGGCTGCCTTTAACGGATGTCTCTTTGAATTTATCCATTACTTCAGGCTTCTCATCCAACATACGGCCGTATTCGAAGACTTTCTGACCGTCACGCTGAGAATCGATTGGCTTCATGATAAGAGCCTTAGCGCCTTTTTTGCCTGGGCAAACCTGTGCGCAAGAACCGCAGCCTGTGCAGTCTAAAGTTGAAACAGTCATTGTGAAGTTGTAACCTGCCAAACCTGTCATCGGTAAGCTCTTAGTGCCCTCTGGAGCATTTTTAAGCTCGTCTTCAGTCATAACTGCAGGACGGATAACGGAATGCGGGCAAACATAAGAACAGAAGTTACATTGAATACAATTTTCAGGCTGCCACTCCGGAACGTCAATAGCGATACCGCGCTTCTCGTAAGCAGCGGAACCCTGTGGGCATGTACCGTCGGCATATTCTTTAAAGGAAGAAACAGGCAATTTGTTTCCTTTGTATGCGTTTACAGGATTCAAAACGCCGTTTACATATTCTTCAAGATCCTTACGATCGTCTTTAATAGTATGAGTTACAGATGTATCATCGGCATTTTTCCAGGAAGCAGGAACATCGATTTTCTTTACGTCTGTAATTCCGCGGTCAATAGCAGCATGGTTCATAGCAACAATGGCTTCGCCTTTTTTGCTGTATGATTTTGTTGCAGCATCTTTCATATACTTTACTGCATCTTCTGCAGGAATGATATTAGCAATTTTAAAGAATGCGGATTGCAGGATTGTATTGATTCTTCCGCCAAGTCCGATCTCTTTACCGATACCGATACCGTCGATTGTGTAGAAATTAATATTTTTATCTGCAATAAGTTTCTTCATCTTGCCAGGAAGACGTTTGTCAAGCTCTTCTACATCCCAAGCGCAGTTGAGAAGGAAGCTTCCGCCGTCTTTAATGTCTTCAACCATCTCATATTTATCAACATAAGAAGGGTTATGGCAAGCAGAGAAGTCTGCTTTTGTAACATAGTAAGTTGATTTAATTGGTTTATGACCAAAACGCAAGTGCGAAACAGTGATACCGCCCGACTTTTTAGAGTCGTATGCGAAATAGCCCTGTGCATACATGTCTGTGTGGTCACCGATGATTTTGATTGAGTTTTTGTTAGCACCGACAGTACCGTCAGCACCAAGTCCCCAGAATTTGCAGGAGGTAATGCCCTCAGGTGTAGTATCTGGGTCTTCTTTCTTATCGAGAGAAAGATTGGTTAAATCGTCAACAATGCCGATTGTAAAACGTTTTTTCGGTGTTGCAGATTCCATGTTGCGGTAAACAGAAACGATATCTCCAGGAGTTGTATCTTTTGAACCAAGACCGTAACGTCCGCCGTATACTGGAACGTTGCTGAATTTTGAATCATAAAGTGCAGCTACAACATCGAGGAACAAAGGCTCGCCGAGTGCGCCTGGCTCTTTTGTTCTGTCGAGCACGGAAATGCTCTTAACAGTTTCAGGAATAACTGAGGTGAGGAAATCGGCTACAAACGGGCGATACAGTCTTACTTTAATAAGACCGACCTTGTCGCCACCTGCATTTAAATAGTCGACAACTTCTTCAGCACACTCGCAAACAGAACCCATTGCAATGATAACACGTTCTGCATCAGGAGCACCATAATAGTTAAACGGCTTATAATCTGTGCCGATTTTAGCATTGACTTTATTCATATAGTCTACAGTAACGTCAGGAATAGCATTATAGTAGCTGTTGCATGACTCTCTTGCCTGGAAGAAGATATCATCGTTTTGTGCTGAACCACGGAGAACAGGATGCTCAGGATTTAAAGCACGGCGACGGAAAGCGTCAACAGATTCCCAATCGAGAAGTTCGCCGAGGTCTTCGTAATCCCATGCTTCAATTTTTTGGACTTCGTGTGATGTACGGAAGCCATCGAAGAAATGTAAAAACGGTACACGGCCTTTAATAGTTGCTAAATGTGCAACGGCAGCCAAATCCATAACTTCTTGCGGGCTGTTTGCGCACAGCATTGCATAACCTGTCTGACGGCAGGCGTAAATATCAGAGTGATCTCCGAAAATTGATAAAGCATGGCTTGTAAGTGAACGTGCAGAAACATGAATAACGCTTGGCAATAATTCGCCAGCCATTTTATACATGTTAGGAATCATTAAAAGAAGGCCTTGAGAAGCAGTGTAAGTTGTTGTGAGAGAACCTGCCTGTAATGAGCCGTGAACAGCGCCGGCAGCGCCTGCCTCTGACTGCATTTCGGTTACACGAACTTCTCTGCCAAAAAGATTTTTACGTCCGTTTGCAGCGTATTTGTCTGTTTCGTCAGCCATTACCGAAGACGGAGTAATCGGATAAATAGCAGCGACATCGGTAAACGCATAAGAAACGTGAGCAGCTGCTGTATTACCGTCCATTGTTTTCATTTGTCTTGACATAATTTTTTATGACCTTTCCGACTCACAAAAATTTATAATGCGTGACTTCACGCAAAAACGCACTATCGCCTTATCGTGAGCCTGATAAAACGTTATATAAAAAGTGCGTTTTACGACGCCGCAAGTTTAATAAAACAGCGACGGCGAAATCGGATATTTTCCCAATAAAAAGTGGGAAACAAGAGGAATTTTGTGCTGTTTTTCCTACACTACATAAAATACCCACATTAGTTGTAATAATAACACTTTTCTTGCTTTCTGTAAAGGGGAAAAATCTGAATATTTTGTAAATATGTTAAAAAAATAACAATTATTTAATTTTTAAATAACTTGAATTTTACAATTTTTGGCAGTATAATTTAGCTAATTTTGAAAGGGGATTTTTTTCATGAGAAAAAGGGGAAACAAATTAATTGCAGTTATTTTTGTTTTGGCAATTTTATCGTCGGTTTGCATACTTACACCTATGAATGCATTTGCCGTTAACAAAACAAGTGCAGCAAGTACTGTAGTTCGAGGTGATGTGGACGGCAGCGGTACCGTTACAATTAAAGATGCTACCATTCTTCAAAAATATCTTGCACGTATGCTCACGCTTACCGCAGATCAGCTAACGGCTGCCGATGTTAATCAAAGCGGAAATGTTTCTTTGGTCGATGTAACATATATTCAAATGCTGCTTGCAAAAATGATAAGTGATTTTCCAATTGCAAACAACGATTCATTAAACGGTGAAAATAACATTAAGCTTACTGTCTGGACAAGCCAGGCAACGCTTTCGCTGGTAAAACAACAATGTGCTAATTTTGCTAAATTATATCCGAATAAAAATATTACAATAAATGTAGCGGCTGACAGCGAAAGCTGTGCACCTGCCGACGTTCTTAAAGACCCAAGCAAAGCTGCTGATGTGTTTGGGTTTGGTTCAGATCAGCTTATTAAATTGTACCCTGCGCTCTCACCAGTGCCTGCTGCAAATAAATTGGAAGTAAGCTCAGAAAATTTATCCCAAGCAGTAGATGCGTGTACATACGATAACACCTTATATGCGTACCCGAGGACAGCTGATGATGGAGCTATAATGTACTACGACAAAAGCGTGCTTTCGGACCAGGATGTTTCTTCTTTTGAGCAAACTCTTAAAGTATGCGACTCTAAAGGCAAGGAGTTTGCCATGGATGTTGGGAATGGCTATTACGCCAGTATGTTCATGTTTACAGGT